>QXYP01000041.1:3864-5434 GCA_009886815.1 Halieaceae bacterium | reverse complement strand
CTGGGTCGTATGCATGCCGATGCCCACAAGAATAAAAGCAAGCATGGCCGCGGCTGGCCCCAACAGCTCTGGACCGTTGTGAGGCTCAGTCATGACAATAAGTGCAAAAGGCATTATGGCGAATCCGCCAAATTGGAGTAGCGTTCCCATCCAGAGATAGGGAACTCGGCGCCAACCCAAATAGGACCGATGAAAATCTGAGCGAAAGCCTACCAACGCACGAGCCGGTGCCAATAGCAAAGGGATAGCCACCATGAGTGCCACCAGCCAAGCAGGCTGCCCTAACTCAACCACCATAATGCGATTAAGCGTTCCCGTAAGCATCACCGCGGCCATACCGACCGACACCTGAAACAAGGCAAGGCGCATCAAACGGCTCAAGGCCAAATTTTCGCTGACCGCATCGGCAAAAGGTAGCCACTGGCTGCCTATTCCCTGAATAAATTCACCGAAATTTTGGCGGGAGATAATCATCTGCGCGTTAGTTCCATGGCATGGGAGATATAAAACCCTCTGGATACACGAAAATCTCGAGCCATCTGCCATTGCGCAAATTCAGGCTGAGAGGCCACTGCGCGCTGAAGCTGGGATACAGCCATTGGCGCAATAGCCGGTGAGCGGTTGCCCCTAGGGAACCATTGCCCCACGCTGTGCATAGCCGTCAACAGCGGCGTTTTCGGCGCAAAGGTAAAGACAATGCTGCTGTTCACGGTCTCAGCCATTGCCGCCAGTGTTCGCAGGCCGTCTTCAGATTCGTAGTGGATCAGCGAGTCCATAGCGACAATATGGTCAAATGTCCCGAGATCTAGATGGGCCATATCTCCCACCTGAAAATCAATGCTGCCGCGCATCGCCGTATTACCCACCCGCTCTTGAGCGAGTGCGACCAGAGTCGGTGACAAATCGACCGCAACAACGTCTGCACCTCTGCGACTAGCCTCTACCGAAAAAGCCCCGGTCCCGCATCCCGCGTCAAGAACGCGTTTACCTGAGAGATCCTCTGGCAGCCAGTCTAGAAGTTGGGCGCGCATGGTATCCCGACCCTCTCGAACCGTTTGGCGGATGCTTCCCACAGGGGCATCCGATGTCAGCTTGGCCCAGGTGTCCGCTGCAGTACGGTCGAAATACTGTTCGATTTCCTGCCGGCGCTGTTCATAAGTCACCACGTTTATTTTCCCGTCCCTAATCAGTCAAAACCCAGAAAATCGAAGAGCTCACGATCTTTCATGGGTGTTACTGGCAGTGCTTCTGTGCCATTCCAAAGACACTGTGCCAAATTCATGTACTCGCGCTGCACCAAATCGAGGCCATCGGCATCACCCATTTCGAAAATCGTGGACTTCTTCAAACGGCTGCGCCGTATAACGTCTAGATCAGGGAAATGCGCTAGGCGCTTCATACCCGTCGCCTCATTGAAGCGATCAATTTCATCGGTACTGGCACTGCGATTGGCAATAACCCCGCCCAGTCTCACACCGTAGTTTTTGGCTTTTGCGTTGATGGCAGTGGCAATCCGATTCATGGCAAAAATGGAGTCGAAGTCATTGGCGGTCACAACAACCGCGCGTTC
>QXYP01000041.1:2079-3854 GCA_009886815.1 Halieaceae bacterium | reverse complement strand
GAGGTGATGCAAACCCGCCGCAAACGACGTCACCTAAAACATCGAAAATAACCACATCGGCGTCATCTAACAGATGATGTTGTTTTAGCAGCTTGACCGTTTGCCCTACGACATAACCACCACAGCCTGTACCTGCAGGGGGTCCACCCGCCTCGACACACTGAACACCGTTGTATCCTTCGAAAACATAGTCCTCAGGACGCAGTTCCTCAGAATGAAATTCCACCGACTCAAGCACATCGATAACAGTAGGCATGAGGGCCTTTGTTAAAGTGAACGTGGAATCATGCTTTGGGTCACAGCCAATCTGAATGACGCGCTTACCCAGTTTTGAGAACGCCGCGCTCAAATTAGAGGAGGTCGTACTCTTACCAATCCCTCCTTTGCCATAGACCGCAAACACCTTGGCCTTGTCTATTTGAATCTGGGGATCTAGGTGGACCTGAACACTGCCATCTCCGTCAGGAGATTTTCCACCCGCGTCAATTGCTTTTATAGGGATATGATTATTGCGTACATTCATGCGACCGCCTCAGGTGATATTCCTTCCATCCAATCTTCCAAGTCCTCACCAGCTTCACGCAGAGCGCTCAAAGAAGCTTCGTCAGGATCCCAATACTGGCGCTCGTGCGCCTCCAGTAATCTGTTGGCCACGCGGGACGCAGCCTTTGGGTTTAACAGCGCAAGTCGTCGACGCATATCCTCATCAAGGATAAAAGTTTCCGACAACTGCTGATAAACCCAGGGGGCAACTTGGCCCGTTGTAGCAGACCAGCCCATGGTGTTCGTGACATGGGTTTCAATAGCCCGAACCCCTTCATATCCGTGGTCTAGCATGGACTCATACCACTTGGGGTTTAAAACCCGTGTGCGAGTTTCCAGTGCTACCTGTTCGGCCAAAGTGCGAATTTTTTCATTACCGGTGGTGTGATCAGCAATGTAAACGGGAACCGAGTCACTACCGGTACGACGTATGGCTCGGCTAATGCCACCGAGCGTATCGAAGTAATGATCGACGGTAGTCACACCAATCTCCACAGAATCAAGATTTTGATAGGCCAAATCGACTCTAGAAAGCATCTCGGTGAGCAGTTCAGTATTCTGTGACACCGCACCGTGGCGGCCGTAGGCGTGCCCTTTGCGTGCGGTAAAGGTCTCGGCCAACTCGTCCTCGTTTTCCCAAGCTCCACTGTCGATCAGCATGTTCACGTTAGATCCGTAGGTGCCCTCGGCATTACTAAAAACCCGCAGAGCGGCAGTTTCGAGGTCACATCCGTGCTCCGCCTGATAAGCCAAAGCGTTGGCTCTTATGGCATTTTTAGAAATAGGTTCGTCGGCCATAGCCGCGAGATAAGCCGCCTCGGCGAGTAGTCGTGTCTGCAAGGGCAGTAAATCGCGAAAAATACCCGAAAGCGTCATGACAACGTCGATACGAGGCCGACCCAAGGTCTCTAGATCTATCAGCTCGGCGCCACAAAGGCGGCCGTAGCTATCGAGTCGCGGCTGAGCTCCCATCAAGGCTAGAGCCTGAGCAATGGCAATTCCCTCTGACTTAAGGTTATCGGTACCCCATAAAACCAGCGCAATTGAAGTGGGTAATCCGTCGCTGTCTTGCTCATGCCTAGCCAACAGTTGGCGCGCTTGCCGATCGCCTTCTTTGACGGCGTATTGGCTGGGCAACCGGAAGGGGTCAAAGCCATGTAAATTGCGCCCAGTGGGAAGCATGTCTGGGGACCGCAAGAGATCACCTCCGCCCACGGGAGGAATAAATCGTC
>QXYP01000041.1:0-2069 GCA_009886815.1 Halieaceae bacterium | reverse complement strand
AAGCGCAGGAAGCTCGCTGTCTTGTCCCAGCGCAGTTTTGGCCGACACCAATAACTCGAGGTAGGCCTGACGTTCGGCTTCAGGATGCGCCGACAGCTCGGGGTAATTGATCAGCTCTGAGATTTGCGCGTTATCGAGAACACGCTCTAGCAGGTTATCACTGGGTTGAAATTGCCCTTGTGCTGTCGAAATTGACTGCAACAACGTCAGACGATCTTCTCTAGGCATCACTTCGCCGACCACATGCAATCCATAAGGGATCAGTGATTCTTCGATCTCATTGAGTTGATGGCGCAGATCCTCAATGGCAACTTCGACGTCTTGATTCCAGCTCGGGGGGTTTAGATCGCAAGCCTCTGCTTGTTCTCGAATCAGCCCCACCAGCTCACCGAGAGAGTCAGCGTCCTGATCATGATCTCGTCGGCGCCAACGATCAATAGAATCGCCCAAGGTTTTGAGCTCTTGATATAGATCAGCATTAGCCACCGGGGGCGTCAAATAACTGATTAAAGTTGCTGCCGATCGGCGCTTGGCTATTAAACCCTCCGAAGGGTTGTTGGAGGCATATAGATAAAAGTTAGGCAGAGCCCCGATCAATCGATCGGGCCAGCAATTAGCCGACAACCCTACCTGCTTACCGGGCATAAATTCCAGGGCGCCATGAGTACCAAAGTGCAGTACCGCATCAGCCTGCCAGGTCTCACGCAAGTACCGGTAAAAAGCCGAAAACGCGTGGGTTGGAGCATGTCCCCCTTCAAACAAAAGTCGCATGGGATCGCCCTCGTACCCCATGGACGGCTGCACGGTCACCAGCACATTGCCAAATTCTGCGCCCAACACAAACAGTGACCGACCGTCCGTTAGCTGCTTGCCCGGCGCCGGCCCCCACTGTGCCTCGATCTCATCTAACCAAGGCTCGTTGCGCACATGATCGTCGACCGCGATCGTTGCACAAACATTGGCGTCGGTGCCGCGCTGTGGGGCATTACCCACCAAAATGGTATCTCTCAGGGCATCGACAGAATCGGGCAGCACCACGTGGTAGCCGTCATGTTTCAACGCTTTTAGGGTGTTGTACAACGACTCAAAAACCGCCAGATGTGCAGCGGTACCCGTACCCCCTGAATTGGGCGGGAAGTTAAAGAGAACCACCGCCACTTTGCGTTCTTGCTGTTCCCGCCGACGCAACTTGACCAAGCAACTCACGCGGTCAGACAACATACTGATGCGTTCTTCATGCGCTTGCATCGCGTTAGGCGTATCCGTCGCCTTGTCACTGCGACCACCAAACACCAAAGGACCTGTTGCCCCGTCAAGCTCCGGTATAGAAACCATCATGGTTGCTTCAATGGGCATAAGGCCCAAAGCGGAGTCTGACCATGTTTCGAGGCTCTGGAACTCTAGTGCCTGTACGGCAAGATAGGGCACATCTAACGATTTGAGGAGTTCCTGTGCTGCGTCTGTATCGTTATAGGCTGGACCGCCTACCAAGGAAAACCCTGTCAAGGAGACGACCGCATCGACAATGGGCACATCGTCTTCCATAAAGAATCGATGTACTGCTGGACGCGCATCTAGGCCAGCGGCAAAAGCCGGAATGACACGCAAACCCCGTAGTTCCAACGCTTTAATTACAGCGTCGTAGTGACTGCTGTTACCGGCCAACGCGTAAGAACGCATAAGCAGCAGCCCCACGGTACCGTCGCTGCCTTTACTGGATTGACCTTTTTTAGGCAAAGCCGCTAAATCGGCACTGATGCCCGTTTTAATTTTAGGGTGATAAACCCCCACTTCCGGATAATCAATAGGAGCTCCGGGCTCGGGTATCTGGCGCAATGCCTCTCTCGGGCCTGCGGCATAACGTCGCACAACCAACTGAATCATTCGCGACAAATTCTCTTCCGACCCCGCCAACCAATATTGCAAAATCAAAAAATAAATGCGCAGGTCTTGTGCCGTACCGGGTATGAAACGCAAAATCCGCGGCAGTCGGCGTAATACTGACAGCTGCTGTGCACCGACATTGCTTGGCTTGCCGCCACTCGTGCTTTTACCCCGAAGTCGCTTTA
>QXYP01000040.1:5683-8457 GCA_009886815.1 Halieaceae bacterium | reverse complement strand
TGGGTAAGATTTCAGCGCTCCAGGGGACATCATTGTTTGTATGTGTGTGCCGATGATGCCCATGGGACTGCCATCATGCTCGCCGCAGAAAAGGCCGAGACATCGCCGGAGACCCACATTGAGGCGATTAGACTAAACCACCTGGAAGATTCCACCGCATTCCTTATCGGCTTTGACAACTACACCTCAACCCATTCCCCCGAAAACCAGCAGTGGTCAAATAAAATCTTTGGCCAGCTTAACGATCAGGGGCATATTGGTATTCGCGAAATTACCCAGGCCTTCGACCCTGAGAAGGGCCTATTTTTAGCCGATCGTTTTATCAAAGGAACATGCCCCCGTTGTAAAGCTCCCGATCAGTACGGTGACAATTGCGAGGCTTGTGGTGCTACCTACAGCCCTGCCGACTTGATCGATCCCGTTTCGGCGCTATCAGGGGCGGTACCCATCGAGAAAAGCTCGGACCATCTGTTTTTTCAACTGTCCCATTTTCAGGGCCTGCTTGAAGAATGGACTCGCAGCGGCAGTTTGCAACCCGCCATCGCTAACAAATTGAATGAGTGGATAGACGCCGGCCTGCAAGATTGGGATATCAGCCGGGATGCGCCCTACTTCGGCTTTGAAATTCCTGGCCACCCGAATAAGTATTTCTACGTCTGGCTTGACGCGCCCATTGGCTACATTGCCAGTTGCCTGAACTACTGCGAAAGAAAAAATGAAGACTTCGATCAATGGTGGCAACCGGGACGTAATACTGAGCTGTATCATTTTATCGGCAAGGACATTATTAACTTTCACGGTCTTTTTTGGCCCGCCATGCTCCACGCGGCGGGGCTGCGCCTGCCAACCGCCATATTTGCCCACGGGTTCCTGACGGTTGATGGCACTAAAATGTCGAAGAGTCGCGGCACGTTCATAAATGCCAGCGCCTATTTGAAGCACCTGGACCCCGAATACCTTCGTTACTATTTTGCCGCCAAATTAGGGGCCGGCGTTGATGACTTCGACCTCAATCTCGACGACTTTGTGAAGCGAGTGAACTCTGACCTCGTGGGCAAAGTGGTCAATATCGCGAGTCGATGCGCCGGCTTCTTGCGTAAAAAATTCGCCAACACCTTGAGTGAGCATTGCGCAGAACCTGACTTGGTGCAGCGGTTTATTGATGCTGGAGACGACATAGCGACCCTTTACGAAAATCGTGAATTTAGTCGCGCCATGCGTGAAATTATCGCCTTGGCTGATCTAGCCAATCAGTATATCGATGACAAAAAGCCCTGGGTACTTGCCAAGGAGCCGGGTATGGAGTCTGAGGTACAAGCCGTGTGCTCAGTCGGTATTAATCTGTTTCGCGTACTGATGACTTACCTAAAGCCGGTATTGCCCGCCATGGCAGAACGATCTGAGACATTCCTTAGAATCGACCTCGACTGGCACCTATTAGCGCAGCCTTTGTTAGGCCATGAGTTAAGCGACTTTAAGCCACTGTTGCAGCGGGTAGACCCCGAAAGTATTAATGCGATGGTTGAAGAGGGAAAGTCTTAAGCATATAACGCTAAAACCATTACCGTGGTGCTCGGTTTTGTCTAGAATGGCACTACAGTAATTGCCATAGCTACCGGAGCTGCACATGCTGGCCGACTATGCACTGCTCTTAGCAGGAACAGTGCTCGTTAATAATTTTGTTCTTGTCCAGTTTTTGGGTCTTTGCCCTTTTATGGGCGTCTCCAACAAGCTGGAAACAGCGATGGGCATGTCGGCTGCGACAACCTTTGTGCTGACACTCGCCTCGGTTTGCAGTTACCTCACCTACACTTGGCTGCTGGTGCCACTGGATCTCACCTATTTGCGCACCATTAGCTTTATCTTGGTTATCGCCGTCGTTGTTCAATTCACTGAAATGGTTGTGCGCAAATCTAGCCCTCTGCTACATCGCGTTTTAGGTGTTTATTTACCGCTAATTACCACCAACTGCGCGGTTTTAGGGGTTGCGTTGCTTAATATCAATCAGGCACACAATTTCACCCAATC
Organism: Halieaceae bacterium; assembly: GCA_009886815.1. Taxonomy (GTDB): domain Bacteria; phylum Pseudomonadota; class Gammaproteobacteria; order Pseudomonadales; family Halieaceae; genus Luminiphilus. The sequence continues at coordinate 6,429 of QXYP01000040.1, read as the reverse complement.
TTTGTTTTATGGATTTGGCGCCGCCATTGGCTTTTCTTTAGTACTCGTGCTGTTCGCGGCCATGCGTGAGCGACTTACCGTCGCTGATGTTCCCGAGCCCTTTCAGGGCGCCGCTATCGGCATGATCACAGCGGGGCTCGCCTCACTCGCCTTTATGGGTTTCGCGGGTTTAGTGTAGCGATGCTGACCTTACTTCAAAGCCACCCACTGCTCGCAGCCTTAATCGCCCTTTTGGGCTTGGGACTGGCATTCGGTGCCGTATTGGGCTACGCCTCAGTGCGCTTTAGAACTGAGGGCAACCCGCTCGTGGATCAAATTAACCAACTGCTGCCTCAAACCCAGTGCGGCCAGTGCGGGCATCCAGGCTGCAAACCCTATGCCACCGCGATCGCTGAGGGCGGCGCAATTAACAAATGCCCCCCCGGGGGACAGGAAACTATTGATGCATTAGCTGACTTACTGGACGTTGAGCCACAAACCCTCGATGCAGAACACGGCGAGGAAAAAGAGCCCAACGTTGCCTATATTCGTGAAGACGAGTGCATTGGGTGCACCAAGTGCATTCAGGCCTGTCCAGTCGACGCCATTTTAGGCGCCGCTAAGCTTATGCATACGGTCATAGCTGATGAATGCACCGGCTGCGATCTCTGCGTAGAACCCTGCCCGGTAGACTGCATCGACATGCTGCCTCGAAAGGGCGGCATAGAACACTGGCGCTGGGAATTGCCCGTACCCAGCGAGAATCG
>QXYP01000040.1:0-5673 GCA_009886815.1 Halieaceae bacterium | reverse complement strand
CGAAAAGACCTTATCGCTACGGATCGTGCCGCCGCATGAATAGCGTTTTTAATATCCACGGCGGCATTCACCCGGAGGAGGAAAAGCACCTCTCAAATCCGGGAACCGTGTTAGACGCGGGGCTGCCTCCGTCACTGGTATTGCCGCTATCACAGCATATTGGTAAGCCATCGAGTCTGCTTGTCGAGCCGGGCGATCAAGTTCTGGGCGGGCAACTTCTCGCCGATGCAGATGGCATGGTTAGTGTGCCCCTGCACGCTCCCACATCGGGCACCGTGGTCGCTATAGAGCCGCGCCCCGTCCCCCATCCCTCAGCATTGAACAACCTATGTCTGGAACTGGCCTGCGATGGCGAAGATCGCTGGGTGGCGTCTGCAGGCTGCGAGGCTTGGCGAGCAGAAACACCCGAATCCTTGATCGGGCGCATCCGCACAGCCGGCATTGCCGGTATGGGCGGAGCTGGATTTCCAACCGCCGTCAAATTAATGGCCCGGGACCGCCTGCCTTTGCATACGCTAATCATTAACGGCACCGAGTGTGAACCCTACATTACCGCCGACGACACGTTAATGCAGGTTGATGCTGTGGGCATTGTCGAAGGCGCACAAATACTCGCTTATATCCTGGGTGTTGAGCAAATTCTTCTCGCTGTAGAGGACAACAAGCCAGCAGCACTTGAGGCCATGCAAGCAGCCGTGAAAGCTACTGACGGTAGCTGTGAAGTCATGACCTTCCCCACCAAATATCCATCCGGGGGCGAAAAGCAACTCATTGAAATTTTGACCGGTCAGCAAGTGCCCGCAGGCGGACTTCCCGCGGATCTGGGTATTGTTTGCCAAAATCCAGGGACGGCAGTCGCCGCCCGGGACGCGATCTGTTTGGGCAAACCGCTGACAGATCGTATTGTCACTCTAACCGGTCGCGCACTGACGCGGCCCGGTAATTACCGCACCCGACTGGGCACGCCCATTGAGTATTTACTGGCAATTGCGGGCTTTGACCCTAGTGACAATCGCAGACTCATTCACGGCGGACCAATGATGGGATTTGCTCTGGAATCTGCAGCAGTGCCCATTGTTAAAACCACAAACTGCATTCTTGTACCCACAGAACAGGAACTACCAACGCCGCCGGCAGCACAAGCTTGCATACGTTGTGGACTCTGCGCAGAGGCCTGCCCGGCCTCTTTACTACCCCAACAGCTCTATTGGTATGCCCGGGCCAAAGACCAGGAGCAGCTAGAGCGCCACCATTTGGCAGACTGTATTGAGTGCGGTGCGTGTTCATGGGTTTGCCCCAGTCATATCCCTCTGGTGCAGTATTATCGTGCGGCCAAGGGCATGATGAGAGAGTCGAAGAGTGAAAAAATACGCTCGGACCGCTCTCGAGACCGTTTTGAAGCCCGCCAAGAGCGTCTCGAGCAAGAAACCCTTGCACGGGAAGCCCAACGCGCAGCGCGCCGCGCTGCCGCTGAACAAAAGGCCGCTGAAGGTGGTGCCGACGACCCTGTCGCAGCCGCTATCGCCCGAGCCAAAGCTAAAAAAGACAATGCGAGTGACAAGGGAGCTGATTCGTGAGCTTCCTCCGTATTACCTCGCCCCATGGCCACAGCCCACTCAGCACCACTCAGGTGATGCAGGCCGTATTGCTGGCCACGCTGCCGGGTATCGCAGTTTTAACCTGGTTTTTTGGGCCAGGCACACTACTCAATATTGTATTCGGTGGCCTATTGGCACTCGCTTTCGAAGCTATGGCTTTGCGCCTGAGAGACCGTAACCCGAAGCCCTATCTGCAAGACTACAGTGTGCTAGTAACATCGACACTGCTCTGCATCGCACTACCCCCCTATGCGCCTTGGTGGCTTATCGCGACGGGCATTTTATCGGCCGTGATTTTGGGAAAACACGTATTTGGTGGTTTGGGCTACAACCCCTTCAACCCTGCCATGGTCGGGTATGTCGTACTGCTGATTTCATTCCCCTTGCAAATGTCTACTTGGCAGGCTCCCCGGGGACTGGGCGAGATACCCGGCGTTACCGAGTCACTGACCGCCCTGTTCGTTCCCGCCAGCTATGACGGTGTCACCATGGCGACGCCACTCGATATCCTGCGCCAAAATAAAGGGCTACTGCTCGACGATCTTTTTAGCAACACACCCCAGTTTGGCCAGTGGGCGGGCGTAGGTTGGGAGTGGGTAAATATCGCGTTTCTAGCGGGTGGTGCATGGTTGATTTACCGAGGTATCTTTACCTGGCATGCACCCATCGCCATGCTTCTCACATTGGGACTTTGTGCGGCTATCGGTTTCGACAGCGGCAGCTCGGAAAGCGGCGGATCGCCGTTATTCCATTGGCTCAGTGGTGCCACCATGTTTGGGGCATTTTTTATTGTCACAGATCCGGTCAGTGGTGCAACGTCGAACCGTGGCCGCTTCGTATTTGGCGCTTTAGTGGGAGTACTGTTGTACCTCATTCGAGTCGCCGGAAATTATCCTGATGCCCTGGCTTTTGCTGTCTTAATTCTTAATTTTGCAGCGCCTTTTATCGATCAATACACGAGGCCCGTTACTTACGGTCATAAACCGACCAAGGAGGAAGACCAGTGAAAGCCACCCGCGCTATTTCACGTTCAGCGCTTTTCCTTGGCATTTTCGCGGCCTTAGCAGCAGCGCTGATCGCCTGGACGTGGAATACAACAAAAGCTGATATTGAACGCTCGGTGCGCGCCGCCGAAGCGCGACAACTGCTGGAAATTTTTCCGGCCAACACCCATAACAACAGCCTCATTGACGATCGTTTTACCCTCAAGGCCAACACCCCACTACTGGAGCTACGGGGTGACCGCAGTGGCTATACCGTGCGCCTTAACGATGAGGTTGTCGGCATTATTTTGCCGGCTACGGCAAGAGACGGGTACAGCGGAGATATTGAACTAATCGTGGGTATCGCCGCCGATGGAACGGTTGCTGGGGCCAGAGTTGTATCACATAAAGAAACACCAGGACTGGGCGATGGCATCGATACCAGAAAGTCACCTTGGATGCTGAGCTTTAATGGGCGCTCACTCATTTCGCCCTCGCAGCCCGACTGGGGCGTCAAGAAAGACGGTGGCGCTTTTGACCAATTTACCGGCGCTACGGTCACACCTCGAGCCGTTGTGGCTGCCGTTCGTCGCACACTCGAATATCAAGCGCTGCATCGAGCCCAGCTGTTTGAAATAGACGTGGCTGAAAACCCTGCCGTGGAGACTGGCCCATGACGACACCCACCTATGCCACGCTGACCCACAATGGGCTTTGGAAAAACAATCCGGCGCTGGTACAACTGCTCGGTCTGTGTCCCTTGCTAGCGGTCTCTGCTTCTGTGGTCAATGCTCTGGGGCTAGCCGCAGCCACCTTGTTTGTTCTGATCAGCTCCAATCTGTGTGTGTCGTTAGTCCGCAATATTGTTTCCGATACGATTCGGCTCCCCGTGTTTGTCATGATCATCGCTGCAGCAGTAACCGCCATTGAACTGCTTATGCAGGCATACACCTACGAGCTCTATCAAATTCTGGGCATTTTTCTGCCTTTGATTACTACCAACTGCATTATTCTTGGACGCGCAGACGCCTTTGCGGCGAAAAATCCGGTACTACCTTCGATTTACGATGGGTTCATCATGGGTGTTGGTTTTGGCGCAGTCTTGGTCGTCTTAGGAGCCATTCGTGAACTGCTGGGTACGGGTGGTCTCTTTGCCAATATGCAGCTTCTTTTCGGTGAAACCGCCCGACAATGGCACATTGTATTATCGGCAGACTACCCCGCACTACTCCTTGCCATATTGCCCCCCGGCGCCTTTATCGTGACGGGCTTTCTCATTGCGGGCAAAAATGCCTGGGACAATGCCGCTGCTCGTAAAGCCGAGGCCCGCCGGGCGCCGGTCATTGCTGGCACCAAACGTGTTCGGGTAACGGGGAAAATATCCTAAACCTAGGGTTCTAGTCTGCGACGACCAAAGTCCCCAAAATTTCAATCACGGCGGCGTCATCCATGCCCGCATTCTCAGCATCACAAACGTAGGTGATGTAAAGCAGCACCGCATTAGCTGACACGTACCACTCTTGAATATGGGTGTCTTCATCGAGAAAGCTTCCTGTGACGCCGGTGAACTGACCAATCTCACTACTTTGCCAGCTGCCGACCTCAGGAGACTCATCCTTTGCCATCGCCGTGATCTCCGATGACGTGACCATCCCGCTGTCTTTGCACAGGGTCGTCACCTCAATTTCCCCCACTTCATCGGCATCGCTAATTCTGACCACATCGTCGTCATAATCTGCCGACCATTCGGGGGGAAGCAAAGCACACCAGTGATCGGTCTCTAGAATATTCATAGCTTGGGTATCGCCTTAATATCTACAGCCATAAGAATGGCATCCTCCCGGCCCTCTTGAACACGGTAATAGTTGGGGCGCCGACCGGTAACCTCAAAGCCCAAACTCTCGTATAGCTTTCTGGCAGCCTGATTGCTCTGGCGCACCTCAAGCCTACAGACGGTCAATCCATTGCCCATCAGCGCTTCCAGTGCAAACCGCAGTAACGCCGCCGCAAGCCCCATGCGACGCTTATTTTCGGCAACGCGGATGTCAATGAGTTCAGCTTCGTCACCCACATGCGTAAACCAAGCACTGGCAACCGCCTCGGCATGATCCTCCCAATACCAAGCTGTACTCGTGGGCTTGGCAATGAGATCCATCAAAAAGTTCAGTGATGGGCCGCCCGAACCCTCATAAAGCGGTTTTAGCTTTTCCCTAGCGATTTCATGTATTGGCTGTGCACCCACGAAAACACCTGCTCCGTTTTACCACTGAGGCTTCTAAGGCTGAGGACTGTAGGGTTTGAGTACCTGCCATGCCGCTCGTTTGAGCGTGGGCTTCTCCAACATCGATAATGTGGAGGGAATATTAAGCCGAGTGAGTGCGGGCGGTACACTTACCCACGCCTCACAGGATGACCCCATAAGAATCATACCCAAGGCTTGCCTTTCTCGGGCTAAACGGCGCAACTGACCCGCAACACTTTGTTTTGCAGACTCGGCATCCCTAGGTAAGTGTGCGTGATTCGACAAAGGCCAATCAAACTGATGGTGACGCAGGTTAACAGTGCCCTGAGTAATGGCCCTCGCCATACCCTCGACCAGCTGCAATTGCTCTCGCCGAATCAAGTTATCGTCAAGCTGCTCCAGCCATAACCAGGCGCCCGCTTCAACAATGAGCAACTGAAACGCTACGGCTTCGCTACCCGCAGCCAAGCTTTCACGCTCAGCCTCGGTGGAAACTTCCCCAGACGTTATCTCGCGTTGGGTTCTTCTCGGTGCCGAGGAACCTAATGCCTTAGCAGATTCGCCTTGGGCTGACCGGGCTGATACAGAAATTTGAGCGCCAGCAGGTTGTGTAGATTGCCCCTCGGCCACTTTCTGTGGAGGTGTGACGCAATCGGCTTCTGGGAAGGTTACATCTACAGGGGGTGCAGTCAGCGGCTGGACAGCGCGAGCACCGGGTGGACTGGTCCGTGCCACCAGTGGCTGCACATCGAGCAAGGCCAACATGCCTCGCCGGCGCTGTTCAGCAGCCCATAACTCTTGGTGTTCGATTTCATCCATATGCGTATTGTGGCACGTCCCGCCGGTTACA
>QXYP01000004.1 GCA_009886815.1 Halieaceae bacterium | reverse complement strand
CAATGGGGGGCAGTGCGCTATCCGCGAGCGTTGCCAGCACGGTCGCTGCTTTGGAGTGCACGTGCATGATGCAGCGCGCATGCGGGCACAGTCGATGAATCGAACCATGCAAACCCCAAGCCGTGGGGTCGGGGGCCTCGGGGCCCTCCATAACCGTAGGATCGTTGGCGTCGAGGAGTATGAGATCGGAGGCTGTAATACGCCCAAAATGAACCTGGTTGGGGTTCATTAAAAATTTGCTGCCCGCACTATCTACCGCAAGGCTAAAGTGATTAGCAACGGCCTCGTTCATATTGAGCCGCTCTGCCCAACGAAATGCGGCGGCCATATCTTGGCGCTCCTCTGTGAGATCGCCCTCTGTGTGTAGGGTTTCAACCGTACCTTGCATCGTATATTCCTCCGCCTTTTATGGCATCAAAATGGCCGTCCTGAAAAGCTATTAGGTGATTTGTAGTGCAAGTGGGATGCTTTGTCTATCTTAATCAGTTGGCTAGCAGCGGGCGCGTACAGTGGGTGTCTTGGATGCCCAAGCCGCGTTGTGCCCAGGCAGTAAATTTCTGGAATACTGGATAGCACCTGTTGGTTTCTCTGTAACAAGCGGCCACCGTTACCCCACGCCGCCACAACCGGCTCGTCGCCACGAGTCAGTCTTCTTATCCAGTAGTCATTTCGGGGTCCCACAGGATCGGTAGCTGCACGCAATTCCTTAGGAAAGCGACTGCGCCAGGCAAAGAGATTGACAACGGTTACTGCTGAAAAACCCCATTCATGGGTAAAGCGCATGATCCTTCGTAGGGTGGGGTCATCGGTTTGGGCATCTGCTGTGGAGGGATTAAGCCCAATAACTACAAGCTCTGGACCATCGCGCCAACGTCGATAAAGCCAGTATCGATAGTTTTTGCAGCGAGATAAGCCGGCCTTACGTTTCATGGCTCTAAGATACTGATAATTTTATGTGGCGAAAAGACGCGAGTAAATTGGTTGGGTGGCTATCTGTCATTTGAATGAGTATGTTCCTGAGAGATGGGTGCAGAAATTAAGGAGACAATAATGAAGTCAGTGGTCGATAGTTTTTATAGCGCAATCAACACGGGGAACAATGACCTATTAGGGTCCTTGGTACATGAAAACTTCACCCTAGTGTGCCCCACAAGGGATCATGTTCTGTCAGGCGTTTATCAAACAAAAGCGCGCTTTTTTGACGATGTTCTGCCTTGTGTCTTTGGCTGTGTGAACCCTGACAACATTCTTTTCTGTGCTGAGCACCGCATTCTCTGCGCTAGTGAAGATACGGTTGTCGCATTGGCCATGAACAAGGGTGAGGCCCTCACTGGGAAGCGCTACGATCAAATATACCTGCATGTTTTCAAATGCCTTGACGGGCAGATTTTGACGTTGATCGAAAGCTTCGACACGGCATTGGCCAATCAGGCGCTCTGGGGGGAAACCGAGGCGCTACCGGCAGATCAAAATTTCACGATGGCCAGCCTCGATGCCCTAGGCTTCTCTGAGCGCTAAATTCTGGCAGCGAAAAAACTTTCAGACTCATGGCTTTATTTTCTGCAGCGCGGTGTGTAGGGTGGTTTGCGGGGGAACATAAAAAGAAGATATGCAGTGAAAGCAACTGATACTAAAGATCCCGAATATTTCCACAAAGTCGTGGACTGCCAGTACGCCTGTCCGGCTCACACGCCGGTGCCGGAGTATATTCGTCTCATCGCGGCGGGCCGTTACACCGACGCCTACATGGTGAACTGGGAATCCAATGTGTTTCCGGGAATCCTAGGCCGCACCTGTGATCGGCCCTGCGAACCGGCCTGTCGCCGCGGCCGAATTGAAGAAGAAGCGGTCGCTATTTGTCGCCTGAAACGCGTTGCCGCTGACAATAAAGACGAAGTTTCTCACCTATTACCAACGGCACCTGCAGAGGGCAATGGCAAACGCATTGCGCTCATTGGTGCAGGGCCGGCTTCTTTGACGGTGGCTAGAGATCTTGCGCCACTGGGTTATCAGATTGATCTTTATGACGATCAGCCCGTGGGCGGTGGCTTCATGCGCAGTCAAATTCCGGCGTTTCGATTGCCGCCGGAGGTGCTGAATGAAGAGGTCGACTACATTCTTAACATGGGCATTCGTCAGCACTTTCAAACCTATGTCTCAAGCCTGAAATCTGTTTTGCAGCAAGGCTATAACGCGGTGTTTATTGGCACTGGAGCACCTCGGGGCAGTGATCTGGACATCCCGGGTCGCGAGGCCTGTGATAAATCGATTCATGTGGGTATCGATTGGTTGGCTTCGGTGGCTTTCGATCACGTCAACAAGATTGGCAAACGCGTGTTGGTTCTTGGTGGTGGCAATACCGCTATGGATTGCTGCCGCACTGCCCGACGGGTGGGGGGCGAGGACGTCAAAGTTGTCGTGCGCTCAGAGTTTTCCCGAATGAAAGCATCGGCATGGGAAATTGAAGACGCAGCCGCTGAAGATATTCCGATTATTAATAATCACGTGCCTAAAGAGTTTGTTCATGAGGACGGTGTCCTTAAGGGTATGCGCTTTACGGTGGTCGATGTCGTTTATGACGCAGACGGCAATCGAGAGTTAGTGCCCACCGGGGAAGAGGTATTTTTTGAGGCCGATGAAGTCATTATTGCTATCGGTCAAGACAACGCCTTCCCCTGGATCGAGCGCAATCTTGGCATCGAATTTGGAAAATGGGATATGCCCGTGGTCGACAAAACCACGTTTCAGAGCACCTTGAAAAAAGTCTTTTTAGGGGGCGATGCGGCATTTGGACCTGAAAACATCATCACGGCCGTGGCCCATGGCCATCAGGCCGCTATTTCTATCGACCTGTTTTTAAAAGGTGAGCGGGTTGAAAATCGCTTGGCACCCGGGGTGACTTTGGTGAGCCAGAAAATGGGCGTGCACGAATGGAGTTATGACAGCGAGGTTTCAAACGACGATCGCTATCCGGTGCCCCATGTGAGCAAAGAAAAGGCTCTTAGAGATCGTAAGCTGGAGGTTGAGCTGGGCTTCGATATCGACGTGGCTTATCAGGAGGCCGAGCGCTGCCTAAATTGCGATGTGCAGACAGTGTTCACGACGTCTAAGTGCATTGAGTGCGATGCCTGCGTCGATATTTGCCCGACAGATTGCATTAACTTTATTCATAACGATGCTGAACCTGCGCTGCGCCAGTCTTTGCGACGCCCTGCAAAACGCATGGATCAGGATTTATACGTTTCGAACGCGTTGCCTCAAACCAAACGGGTCATGGTGAAAGACGAAGATGTCTGTCTGCACTGCGGTCTCTGTGCAGAACGATGTCCCACAGGTGCCTGGGATATGCAGCGATTCTTTTATAGCGTTACCAAGGCTGGAAGCTCATGCAAGCAAAGCAGTCCATCAATGACTTCGTCATAAAATTTGCCAACGTCAACGGCACAGGCTCCGCCAGTGCCAACAGCATGTTTGCCAAAGCGATTTTTCGGATGGGAATTCCCGTCAGCCCCAGAAACATATTTCCGTCCAACATTCAGGGAATGCCGACCTGGTATGAGGTGCGTGTCAGCCAGGATGGTTATCTGGGCCGACGCGGCGGCATCGATATTATGGTGTGCGTAAACCCCCAAAGCATTAAGCGTGATGTGGCTGAGGTGGAGTCTGGGGGGTACTTTATTTATGACTCTACGAAGCCCCTAGACTTACGTTTGGTCAGAGATGACATTAACTACTTTGGCATTCCCTTCACCGATATCTGTCTGCGTGAATACACCGATGCACGGCAGCGGCTGTTATTTAAAAATGTGATTTATGTAGGAGCGCTCTCTGCATTACTCAATATTGAATTTAACGTGCTCAAAGACCTTGTCGCCGACCAATTCAAGGGTAAGGAAAAGCTCATAACGCCCAACATTTATGCTTTAGAGCTGGGTTATCAGTACGCCGTTACCCACTTTGATTGTCCCATAGGCATTCATTTGGAACGGGGACATAAGCTTGCCAAGCACATTGAGGATTTTGACAACATATTAATGGACGGTAATACCGCGGCGGCATTAGGGGCCGTTTATGCCGGTGCGACGGTAGCCGCATGGTATCCCATTACACCATCAACCTCTGTGGTGGATGCTTTCGATAAGTATTGTAGGCGTCTTCGTATAGACCCGGGTACGGGCAAAAAGAATTACGCCATCATTCAGGCGGAGGACGAACTGTCTGCCCTGGGTATGGTCATTGGGGCCAATTGGAACGGCGCCCGAGCCTTTACCGCAACGAGTGGCCCGGGGGTTTCGCTCATGAGTGAATTTCTCGGGCTTGCCTATTTCGCCGAAGTGCCTACGGTACTGATCGACGTTCAACGTGCAGGGCCATCGACGGGTATGCCAACCCGCACTCAGCAGTCTGATGTATTGATGGCTGCTTACGCCTCCCACGGCGATACCAAGCACGTATTGCTATTTCCAGCGACACCCGCTGAGTGCTTTAGCATGACGGTTGAGGCCTTTGATCTGGCAGAGCGTTTGCAGACTCCCATCATCATCATGAGCGATCTTGATCTTGGCATGAACGAGTGGATGTCGCCGCCCTTAGAGTTTGACGCCGACTTTAAATATGACCGCGGCAAAGTACTCAGTGCTGCTGATCTCGATAATATGGAAGAGCGGTTTGGCCGTTACAAAGATGTCGACGGAGACGGTATTCCCTATCGAACTTACCCGGGAGTGCATCCAGATAAGGGGGCTTACTTTACCCGAGGGACATCCCGTGACGAGTATGCGGCCTATACCGAAGACGGCGATGAATATGTCCGCAATATGGATCGTTTGCTGAGAAAGTTTGAGACGGCAAAAAGTCTCGTGCCCGAGCCAAAAATTAAGCAGTCAGAAATGGAAACCCGTTATGGCGCGGTGTTTTTTGGCACCACCGCATCCCCGGCTTACGAGGCCATTGAGATTCTTGAGAAAGAGGGCATTGATCTCGACACCATGCGTATTCGATCTTTTCCATTCAATCATGAGGTCGAGCAGTTTATTCGCGAACACGATCGTATTTTTGTTATTGAGCAAAATCGTGACGGTCAGATGCGACGCTTGATGCTCAATGAAACCAGCGTGCCCGCGAAGGAAAAATTGATTCCTATTCTTGAATACAACGGACTGCCTGTGACTGCACGAAAAATTGCAGGAATGATTCGAAACTATGTGACCCATGGCAATGTCACACCCCTGACGCGGCGCACAGCTGCTGAGGAGTTAAGCGCATGACATTTGTAAAACCTGCCTTTAGACACCCCGATGCACCCAGGAATGAGTTGGGTCGCTCTAGACAAGATTACGAGGGCGGCTTATCGACACTTTGCGCCGGCTGCGGACACGACTCAGTGAGCGCTGCAATTATTGATGCGTGTTTTGAGCTCAATATAGAACCCCACAAGGTGGCCAAGTTGTCTGGCATTGGTTGCTCTTCGAAAACCCCAGCGTATTTTTTGTCGGGTTCCCACAGCTTTAACTCTGTCCATGGACGCATGCCCTCGGTAGCAACCGGTGCCAATCTGGCTAATCGGGACCTTATTTACATTGGTATATCGGGAGATGGAGACACCGCTTCTATCGGGCTGGGGCAGTTTGCACACGTCGTACGACGCAACCTTAATATGACGTATATCGTTGAGAACAACGGCTGCTACGGTCTGACCAAAGGCCAAGATTCAGCCACAATGGATACAGGGACCCCCAATAAAAAGGGCGACCTGAACATGTATTCACCGATCGACCTTGCGCGGCTGGCCATAGAAATAGGCGCCACCTTTGTCGGTCGAAGTTTTTCAGGCGACAAACAACAGCTTATTCCTTTGATAAAAGCAGCCATCAGCCACCGTGGTTTCGCACTGCTCGATGTAGTGTCTCCCTGTGTCACGTTCAACAACCACGGCGAGTCGACGAAGAGTTATGAGCATATGCGCAGTGCCAATACCGATATGCCGGTTGATTTTGTGCCTATGCGTCAGGAAATTACCGCGACCTACGATTCTGGGGCGACCTGCGAGGTGTGCATGCACGACGGTTCGGTAGTGCGTCTTTATAAACAGGACAACGACTACGATATTGAAGACCGGCAGTCGGCCCTAGAGGCGACCAGCCACTATGCCAAAGAGGGAAAAATTCTTACGGGATTACTTTATATTCAACGAGATAGCGAGGAATTGCATGACGTTCTCGACACGGCTAGGCGCCCTCTTAACTCGATGAACGAGCAGCAGTTGTGCCCCGGCCCACGGTTCCTAGACTCAATAAACGCGGGTTTACGCTGAGCTGTAAGGTTTAAAGCCATGTTTCCTACTGCAGTCAAAAGACGCATCAGCGACGTGCTCGCGTGGACGGGCTTTGTCGCCATAGTTGGCTGTCTTTTATCTTTTGTCATGCCTTTGCTCGATGTCTCGGGCGTTATTACCCAATTGCTCGATACCTATGACGAGGTGAGCAACTGCGGCTCACAGCGTTGCGAAGCTAACGTGAGTATTGAAGGGCTGCCTGAGCGCCAAGGATGGCTGGGGGCGGTGCAAAGTCGTCTGGCTGAGTGGCGTTATGAAGCGTTTCTTATCTGGTTAGGCATTGGTTTTTTCCAGAGTTTCTTTATACGGTCATTTCGACTGCTGCCCTGGCGGCCCGTTATTGTTCGAGTTGTGACGAGAGTTCCACTGGAAGATCTTGATTGATGCGACTGTAGGCTCGCGCTGATTTGTATACGGCCCCTTGAATGGCGCTAGGATGCGAGTAGGCTCATTTCGCCTTAGACACAAAGTTCTAGGACATCACAATGGTCACAAAGCCGGCGTGAAGGGCCTAGTTAAAACTCTGGCGAGGTTGGTGCTCTACTCAAGGGGTGCAGCTATGGAGTTCCTTGACTAGGCTTGAACCGATGCTTCATACGCATGAGATCGGAGTGAGACACGTACAGCAGGTCTGCTACTTTCCGAATCAAATGTTCTTCGTATTTATCGAGGTGATCGTCGCTAAAAGCCACTTGCCACATCAGGCCGATCAATTCACACCTTTCCTCAGGGTCACAAGCATCAACGATGACCCGGGTAAATTCGTGAAGTGATACAGCATCACTCGAGCGCTCAGCTGCCAGAATCTCTAGGGCTGCTAGGGACTCATCGTCCAGATCAAAGGTATTGCGCAGCAGTTCTAGGAGCGCCGCGCGCTCATCGGAACTGAAGTCAGCGTCGGCCTTCGCCACCTCAATGAGTAGGGCGGCCGAAGCGAGCCGCCGTGCATCACTGCTAGTGTCTTCGGGTTGCGCCTGGCTCGCCGAAAACAGTTCAATAATCTTACCAATCATGAGTATGTCCTGCGACTAACTATCGGCCAGCGCTTGTTCCTCTGGCGTCATTTCTGCCGGGATCGCTTCAAAAAGTGGCGTTGAAAGATAGCGTTCACCGGTATCGGGCAGCATAACCAGCATGACGGATCCCGCTTCGGCACTGGCAGCAACTTCCATGGCTGTCGCTACTGTTGAGCCACCCGAGACACCGGTGAGTATGCCCTCTTCGGTTGCCAGTCTTTTGGCCCAAATCATGCCATCTTCCGCATCAACCGGGAGAATTTGATCGAAGCCGTTGTGGTCGATACTTTCCTGCAGCACCAGAGGAATAAAATCGGGGGTCCAGCCTTGAATGAGGTGAGGTGACCAAGCGGGGTGACTGCCCTGGGGAGATCCGTCGTCATTGCGAGCCTGTGCCTCTCCCGATCCTATGAGGGTGGCAGTATGGGGCTCTGAAAGGATGATTTTACATTCAGGCCTGGCCCTGCGTAGCACCCGTGCGACACCTGACACGGTGCCGCCAGTTCCGTAGCCGGATACCCAGTAATCAAGCCGGGAGTCGGCGAAATCGGCCACTATTTCTGGGCCCGTTGTCGCTTCATGGATATCTGCGTTGGCCTTCGATTCGAACTGAGCCGCAAAGAACCAATCATTATCTGCGGCAAGCTGACGGGCCTTGCGGTACATACCGATGCCTTTCTCGGCTTTGGGGGTGAGCACAACTTTGGCGCCTAGAAAGCGCATGAGTCGACGACGTTCGATAGAAAAACTGTCTGCCATTGTGATGACCAGAGGGTACCCTCGGGCGGCACAAACCATCGCCAGCCCGATACCGGTATTTCCCGACGTGGCTTCGACGACGGTTTGCCCGGGCTTGAGTTGTCCGCTGCGCTCTGCCGCTTCGATAATATTCAGCGCAAGTCGGTCCTTTACCGAACCCAGTGGATTAAAAGACTCGACCTTCACATAAATGTCGACATGATCGGGTGCGATGCGATTGAGTTTGACGCAGGGTGTGTCGCCGACTGTACGGGTGATGTCACCGTAGCGTTGTCCTCGGCCGTGAGTTTGATAAATGTCTGACACAGTAAGACTCCATAGACTGTAGGCCTACAGTGTCGCCTGAGGAGCTCGGCTCGTCCAGTCGCGCGGGTATGGGCAGCGATAGGATAACCTGTTCAAAATTCCCTCACAGCGCTCACAAGAGGACTTGTTAGGTGGTTACAACGCTCAGTCTTTTAAGTGTGACTGAGCGCCGGGCACCAAGTAAAAGTGCGATTACAGCAAGGCAAGGGCCATTTGAATTAAAATCACGACAGAGCCTATCCAAACCGCAGAGCGGATCATAGGGGTTCCCAAGACATAAAGTACGAGATAGACCCCGCGCAGCGAGAGCCAGTAGAGTGCAAGGCTGCCAACATCAATACCGTCTATTTTAAGGAGTAGGGCTATCGCCAAGAATGCCGGCAATGATTCCATATAATTCGCGGCCGCCCGCTTCGCACGCTGAGCTAAAACAGGCAGTTCTACAGCGTCATCTCGGGCGCCTAACAGCCATTTAGCATGTGGAAGGCTAAAGACCATAGGTACCAACCAAACGTGAATGAGCAGTAGCACTAGCGCAAAAATGATTTCAGTATTTAGCATGTTACAAACCCCTGTTATTGTTTTGTTTGTTACCTTTAACCTAGCAGGTCGCCGGCAATTCTGACAGCTCTGCGTTTTTGTGGGTAAGGCTGCACCCAGTGATACCTAGGTATTGTGGGGTTTTTGGTCAGTGAGGTCATGTGATCACGGCAGACTTGGGAGAAAGTCATGCAGTTATTCTGGAGGGAAGTGTGAGTCATCGTCAGTTGGATGCGCTTGTGGTGGGTGCAGGGGTCTCGGGTCTCTATCAGCTTTATAAGCTGCGTGAGGCCGGGCTGAGTGTTGTTGCGCTGGAGTCGGCTCCCGATGTGGGTGGTACATGGTACTGGAACGCCTATCCGGGATGTCGCGTTGATTCCCCCGCCAATATCTATCAGTACTGGTTTTCTCAAGAGTTGCTCGATGATTGGGAGTGGTCAGAACGCTTCCCTGCTCAGCCGGAGATTAAACGCTATTTACAGCACGTCGCGCATCGATTTGATCTTTACTCCAGTATTGAATTATCTACGAGGGTGGCTTCTGCGAATTGGGACGAGCAGGAGGGTCGTTGGCAGGTGACCACACA
>QXYP01000039.1 GCA_009886815.1 Halieaceae bacterium | reverse complement strand
TAAAAAAAGGGACTCGTTGAGTCCCTTTTTTTATGGTGGCGGAGAAGGAGGGATTAATTCAAACAGCCCTAAGGCTTTTTCACCCATACACGATGGCGTCGCAACCAGTTGGGCCAAGTCACCCGGACAAACACATTATTGCAATCAGGTAATATTCCATGGGTTTTATATTTTGACGCTTACGTTGCGATGAGCAGTCCTTGGGACGCCATTTAAGGTTTCATGCACTACCACATGAAGAGACAAGGAACTCTCGAATAACGGCGTTAAACTCGTCATTCTGATCGCCAACAACCATGTGCCCGGCTTCGGCAATGTCTACAAAGTCGGCATGGGGTATCAGCTCCGCCAAGTGTGCCACCCCCTCCGCACTCACCACTCGGCTGCGCCCTCCCCGCATCACCAACGTAGGCACATCAATCAACCTCGCGGCGGCTTCCATTCGCTGCGCCATGGTTTCAATGTCTTCGGGCGAGCCTGCGTTACTGTGAATCGCGGGGTCCCAGTGCCAGTAGTAACGTCCGTTGCTGCGTTGCCTCAGGTTCTTGAGCAGGCCATCCCGACTGAAACGCCGAGGGCGATCGGGCAAATACTGCCCAACCGCATGAGCCGCTGCGTCGATTGACACAAATCCACCGGAATTGGCGGACATAAAATCAATAATTTCCTTAACGCCAGCCGACTCCATGCGCGGCACAACATCGACCAACACGAGTGCCCGTGCGGGGGGCAACTGCTGCTCACCCAGACCCACTAGCGATACCACACCACCCAATGAGGCCCCCACCAATATCGGCGACGAAACTAGGGTACCCATGATGAGCCCCAAATCGACCATATAGTCATCCAAGGTATAGCGGCCCTCGGGGCACCATTGACTCTCTCCATGGCCTCGCAAGTCAGGCGATATCACCTTGTATCCTGCAGCCGCCAATTCTGAGAGGGCCTTGCTCCAGGAATGGCGCGTTTGACCACCCCCGTGTAGCAAAATAACCGGCTGACCGTTCTCGGGCCCGGCCATATCTGCCACAAGGGTCAGACCACTCGCAGTTTTGAACCTTGTTTTCTGCCAGTGCTCAGCCAACTTCAGTCTTCATCTGAAATCCCTTTAAGACGTTGACCACATTAATCCCCACTTCGTCGACATCATAACCACCCTCCATCACGAACAAGGTGGGGATATCGATTGCGCCGATCATCTGGCCAGTAGTGAGAAAATCGGATGAGGTCAGCTTGAAAAAACTGATCGGGTCATTTTCGAAGGCATCGACACCCAAGGAAACCACCAAATACTGGGGTGAAAAAGTGACTATTCGAGACAGGGCACTGACCAGAGCCTCTTGCCACTGCGCAAATAACGTCCCTGCTGGCATAGGATAGTTGTGGTTAAAGCCGGCCCCCAATCCAGTGCCGGTCTCATCGGCATAACCGAGAAAATGCGGAAACGCATCCTCAGGATTCCCATGCAGCGAGCAGAACAGCACATCATCGCGCTCATAAAAGATATCCTGAGTACCGTTACCGTGATGAAAATCGATATCGAGGATGGCCACACGCACAGCGCCTTGATCACGCAGATATTGCGCCGCGATGGCCGCATTGTTGAGAAAACAATAGCCGCCATACATATCCAACGCAGCATGGTGGCCGGGAGGGCGGCACAGGGAAAACACGCCGCACTCCCCTTTTAACAGGGCTTTCGCACCCGTGAGCGCCACGTCCTTGGACGCGAGCGTCGCCGCCCAGGTGCCCTCGGAGATCGATGTCTCCGCCGCCATGGCGTAGTAGCCCACCTTACCGTCAATGCACCGAGGCACTCGGGATTGCATACGTCGGGCTGGCCAAACATTGGCAATCACCTCTCCGGCGTAGCCGGCGTCCTGCCACTCCTGCCACGCAATCTGAAGAAACGCGACGTAGTCGGCGTCGTGCACTGCCAATACCGGATCCAAGGAAAACCACTCAGGACCTAAAACTTCGCCAAGGCCCGACTCTCGTACCACCCTGAGCACGACTTCAGCTCTTGACGGCTTCTCGAAGGGTTGCACCAGCTCTCCCCCGTGCAGCTCGGTCTTAGCGTCTCGCAAACGGTGCTGCTCGCTGTAAATCGTCTTCATACCGCGTTACTCAATAACGGTAATAGCGCCCTCGGGACACCAGGATGCGCCTAGTCTGGCGGCGTCCTCCTGCCCCTCAACCACAGTAAATTCGCCCATGCTGTTATAACCGGTGTCGTCCAACTCATAGACTTCCGCCGCCTGAGAAGCACACATTGCATGCCCCTGGCATTTATCGCAATCCACAACAATCTTCATTAGCTGGCTCAAACTCCCTTTAAAAACTTCCGTTAATCTGCTCATTATACTATACACTTATGTAAAGCATAATTATGATTAAGATCGCCGCAAACGCAGGATAAGAACCATGCCACTCAAAACAGACTACGAGTCACTTTACATTGGTGGCAGCTGGGTTAAACCTCAAGGTAGCGAAACCTACACCGTAATCAACCCTGCCACCGAGGAAGCCATTGGCGAGGTACCAGTTGCGACGGCCGCCGACGCCGACGCCGCCATTGCCGCGGCCAGAGAGGCGTTCGACCATGGCCCTTGGCCGAAGATGGCGTGGCGTGAGCGTGCGGTGATTCTGCAGCAATTCCACGATGCCCTGATTGCCAGAAAAGATGAAATCGTTCAGCTCTGCGTCGCCGAAGCAGGGTCCATCATTCCCGTTGCCTCCATTATGCAGTTCGATATGGCTCTCGACGGCCTGCAGTACTATATCGACCAAATTCAGCGCCGCGAATTCGTCATACCCAGCTCCGTCTCGGCGCACACCAACTGGGCCACGGGGGGCGAAACCCTGGGCAGCACCGTCAAGGTCTACGAGCCCCTAGGCGTGTCCGTAGGCATTACCGCCTACAACTACCCGTTTTTCTTAAACCTGGCCAAACTGGGCCCTGCCTTGGCGTCTGGCTGCACCTTTATTCTCAAGCCTGCGCCCCAGACGCCTCTCGAGGCGATGATTCTGGGCGATATCGCAAACGAGGTGGGCATTCCCCCGGGGGTTTTCAGTATCGTCACTGGCGGCGTCGATGTGGGCGAAAAACTGACCACAGACTCGAGAGTCGACCAGATATCCTTCACCGGATCAGACAAAGTCGGCGCGATGATTCAGGCCCAGGGAGCCGCCACACTTAAACGGGTTGCCCTCGAGCTGGGAGGCAAATCTGCCATGATCGTCTGCGAAGACGCCGACCTGGAGCAGGCGGCCTTCGCCGGGTTGATCCACCTAACCAACCAGTGCGGCCAGGGCTGCGTGCTGCAAACCCGACAAC
The DNA here is from genome assembly GCA_009886815.1 of Halieaceae bacterium. Taxonomy (GTDB): domain Bacteria; phylum Pseudomonadota; class Gammaproteobacteria; order Pseudomonadales; family Halieaceae; genus Luminiphilus. The sequence goes on along the minus strand of QXYP01000039.1, from coordinate 3,109 downwards.
TGGTGCACAACACCATCAAGGATCAGTACCTTGAGATGTTAAAGGCCATGGCAAGTCAGGTAAAACTGGGCAACCCCGCCGACCCCGAGACCGGCATGGGGCCACTGATCAGTGCTGCGCAGCGCGAGCGGGTGCTCGCCTATATTGAACAGGGTAAGCGCGATGGCAATTCTCTGGTCTACGGCGGCAACATACCAACGGGCATGGCGCAGGGCTTTTTTATTGAGCCCACGATTTTCGACTGTCCCAGTAACAGTACTGCAATTGCCCAGGAGGAAATTTTTGGCCCGGTCGTCTGCGTTATTGGCTTTGATACTGAAGAAGAAGCCATTGCGATAGCCAACGACTCCCAATATGGCCTCAGTGGCGGTGTGTTTTCGCAAGACCCGGGCAAGGCCTATCGCATTGCCATGCAGCTTCGCACCGGCGGCGTGCTGATTAACGGAGGTGGCGGTCGGTTGAATCCCAGCGTACCCTTTGGCGGCTACAAGCGATCCGGCATCGGCCGCGAATACGGCGAAGAGGGCCTGAACGAGTATCTGGAAATCAAGGTCATCGATTTCCGGGCCGCCTGAACCTCACGTGCAAACCCGCGAAAACGGGCAGCAAACATTCTTGCAAGGGTGAAACAGTGGGAATTCACGTACCAAGAACACTACCCGACATCGAGCCTCACACCGAGGCCTTCTGGACTGGAGGTCAGTCAGGCCATCTGATGATCAACCAGTGCCAGAGCTGCCAGCGGTACGTTCACCCCCCCGTGCCCATGTGCCCCTCCTGCCAAAGCAGAGACGTTGTTGCGACCCCCGTGTCTGGCAAAGCTACCGTAGTGTCTTATACGGTTAACCATATGCCCTGGGTGCCAGACCTGCCCGTGCCCTATGTGTTCGCCGCCGTGGAACTCGACGAACAACCGGGCCTGCGACTCAGCACCGAAATCGTCAACATCGATCCGGAGGCTGTATTCATAGGTATGTCTGTCAAAGTGGTTTTCGAGCAACAGGAAGAGATCTACCTACCTCTGTTCGAACCGCAACTGCCCTAGGCGATTTACCCCGCAAATACCGACTCTCAAACACAAGCTTGTCTGCGGTGATCGCCGCCCTGCTCTCGGGAGTCGGACTGACAATCATTGCAACCTTGTGAATGACCGGGACGGCCAACTAGTTCGGGTTACTGCGATCTTGATTGAGATCCAGCTTTCGTCCTAGGAAAGCGAACACTGCGTCCCAGTGCAGCCGGCCCGGTGGGGACGCCGGCAACAGTGTTTCCATACCGTGCACCCCCCCCTCGGTGACAAACAACTCACAAGCGACCCCGTCGGATTGCAGTCGCTCGGCGTAGGTCACGCACTCTTCATAGAACAAATCCAAATCGCCAATGGTCAGCAAAGTCTCGGGCAGGCCGGCGAGCGATTCCCGGCGTGCCGCTACAGCGTGGGTGGGGGCCTCGGGCAAACCGGGATCCTGTCCCAGGTACCGTTGCCATCCCCCCCAGTTGTTGCGGTTGTTCCACACGAAATGCTGCTCCGCCGTTAAGTCCTCACGTGTGGCGGTGCGATCGTCAAGCATGGGGGCCAATAGCCATTGCGCCACGGGGGGTGGGCCACCTTCATCGAGTAATCGCTGCGCCAGTGTCGCGGCCAGCCCACCGCCGGCGCTCTCACCGGCGACAACGACCCGCTGCGGATCGATACCTAGCTCTACACTGTGCTGTTGCAGCCATTCCCAGCTAGCCACACAATCATCCAGCGCCGCGGGAAAGGCGCTTTGGGGCGCTGAGCGGTAATCGACCGATACCACGGTAATACCCAGGGCATCCACGAGGCGACGGCAGGTAGCATCGTCAGTATTGGCGCTAAAGCACAAATAACCGCCGCCGTGAATCCACAACAGCGCGGCATCGCTTGCTGGGCTTGCCGGCTGGTATATCTTGCTACGTGACGGTCCATGCACTGCCCAACGAACTGTGGTCTGTGCATCCCCCCTAAAGGGGGGTATCAGCTTCACCAAAGCGTTCACCAGCATGCGAACAGGCGGCCAATGATAGGGCAGCGCCGGGATCCAACGCGCCGAACTTTGATAGTCGGGGTGTACTTTATTGAGCTTCATTTCAACCGTTTCCGCGAGCGTAAAAATACTATCTTTGGAGCGACATCACGGCATCTGGCACCGGAATATCACCGTCTGTAAGCTCTATAATTTCTCGACGAATAGCGGGGGTATCAATGAGGGCTGCCAACATTCCGGCGACGTTGCCTCGGGCTACGGAACCGTAGCTAATGGCCAGTCCTGCGTTTACCCTGCCATTACCGTCCTCACTGACAAGCGTTCCGGGGCGCAGAATGACCCAGTCTAATTCCGATTGAGCCAAAGCATTGTCGGCCTGTCTCTTCACTTTCATATAGTGCTCGAAGCCGTCTTTCCTCGGCTGAGCCCGACCCGCATCCATAAAGGCGGAGACCAAATAGACACGCGCTATACCATTTGCCCGGGCTGCATGAACGGTTTTAATGACACCTTCCCCATCAATGGCGGTGGTCCGCTCAGGCCCACTGCCAGCGGCACCGGCCGTGAATACAACGACATCGCAATCCCGCGTGGCTACAGCCAGCTCTGCCACTGACATGAACATAATGTCACCAAGCCACGGGGTAATACCTGCACTCAGCAGTTTATCTGCTTGGTCAGGGCGACGATGCAGCCCTGTCACACCGTGTCCCGCTTCAACCAGCATTGGACCCAGTCTTGAACCCACGCCTCCGGTAGCACCAATAATGAACACCTTACTCATACTTTATTCCGCGTTAGAGACCCAGTAACTGAAGCATGCCTCGACATTGTTTCTGGAGCCTTCTTAAGTGTCTGCGCTGGAAAATACCCGCAGGACAACAACGCCACTAATAATCAGGGCGATACCCAGAATGGCCGCTAAATCCATTTTTTGGCCGAAGACCACTGCGCCCACAATGGTTATCAGTACAATGCCGAGCCCAGCCCACAGTGCATAGGCGACACCTATCGGAATCGTTTGGAGGACAAGCGAGAGAAAGTAGAACGAAGCGCCGTAGCCCGCCATTACCAGCAGCGTCGGCAGCAGCTTGGAAAAA
>QXYP01000038.1:8882-9305 GCA_009886815.1 Halieaceae bacterium | reverse complement strand
TGCCGCTGAGCCTCGGCAAAGGCGTTGCCAACATGAATAGACTCAATCGCAGAGGCCGGAAGGTCACAATCTTCAAGGGCTCCCAAGCAGGACTCTCTAATCATATCTGAGATATCTAAGCCCTCCCGAGACCATGCCCGGGCAAAATCTGTCTGAACACCACCAAGAATGTAAACCGACTGTGTCATTAAGTGACGGCTCCTATGCGTTAAGTGACGGCTCCTATGCGTTCCATCAAAAGCGGACTGTAATTAACGGACTGCACCAGGATAAGACAACGCCCTGCGTATTGCCTTGAATATACACTTGCACAATGAGACTGACTAGAGGAGAGGCCAATGAAACTGTCTGCGGCGCACCAATGCGGCATTGCACAGGGCTAACAGGGGGTGAGGCCAACAGGCCTAGGGAATATGCCTCGAA
>QXYP01000038.1:0-8872 GCA_009886815.1 Halieaceae bacterium | reverse complement strand
TCATGGCACAACACGGATCTCCATATGGCTCAATATGAATAGACGGCGCTAAACACCGGCACCGGCCTTATTAGCTCGACAGGCGCTCGATCAAAATCGCAGTGCCCAAACCCGCCGCACCACTGGTTGCCACCACGCCCAAGGTCAGCTCGCGACGCTCCATCTCATCCAAAAGCATACCCATCATGATGGACCCGGTCGCTCCCAGCGGATGGCCCATGGCAATGACCCCCCCATTGACGTTGAGTTTCTCTATGGGTATTCCCAGGTCAGCCCGCGCCTTTAAAACAGTGGCCGCAAAAGCCTCGTGAATTTCGAACAAATCAATATCGTCAACCGAGAGCTTTTGGGATCTGAGCAATTTTTCCGTTGCCGCAACACAACCCGTGAGAACTTGAAGTGGGTCGTCACTGGCGTTAACCATAGCTCGAATAACGGCGCGAGGTCTGGCGCTTATTTTTTCACCGAGGCTTGCCGCCCCAACTAAAACCAATGCGGCGGCATCGGCCATGGCTGGGGAATTGCCGGCTGTGTGCACATGGGAGATTGTCTGCAAGTGGTCATAATGTGCCAGTTGCACAGCATCTGCTCCCGCTTTGCCAACACTTTCAAAGCTGGCGGGGAGTTTCCCCAAAGATTCCAAGGTGGTATCGCCACGTATACATTCATCCTGATAAACGGTCAGCGCCTTCACGGGATTATCAATAGGAATGATGGAAGTAAAAAAACCGGAATCTCGCGCCAGCGCCGCCCGCTGCTGACTCATCAGGGCCACTTCATCGACATCCTGCCGAGAAGCTCCGTACAGAGAGGCAATAAGATCAGCGCCGCTGCCCATGAGCAAAATACGGGCCGCAAGCGCCACCTCGGGATCTTTAAAAATGGCCGCCTGATCGCTCATCATTGGAACCCGCGACATCATCTCAATGCCACCCGCAACCGCCACCTCTTCCTGACCAGCGTTCACCTTCAAGGCGGCAATGTTGATGGCATCAAGACCCGAGGAGCAAAATCGGTTGATGGTTAGTCCAGACACCTGGCTGGGCCAACCCGCGTACAACGCCGAGCTCTTGGCGATATTGCCAGCCTGCTCTCCGTATTGGGTGACACAGCCCAGCACGACCTCACCCACCAGCCCTGCATCTAAACCCGTGCGACGACAAATGGCGTCGTAGAGTGGCGCCAACAGCTCAAAGGGCGATAGATCGTGCAAACCGCCATCGGATTTAGCCTTGCCACGGGGGCTACGTATGGCATCGTAAATAAACGCCTCAATCACAAGGGCTTCCTCGCTCAGTTTGCTGCGACGACACATGGCCGCCACTGATTTTCATCATAAAACTTTGGATTAGAGGGGTCTATTGCAGACACCCAGATCGACTGGGGTCAAAACTTTATCGAGCACACGACTAGAAACACGACACAAACCTCAAAGGGATGAAACAATCGCACTGCAGAAGTCAGCTCTCTAGGCGCTTCTTCAGACCCGCTATGAGTTCAGTAAAAAATCGGGCGCCACCGCGACGGGCCTGCGGCTAATTTGAATAGACCCGTTTGCCGTCAATAAACGTCTGCTCAACCTGCACCGTACTAATGCGCTGGGGCGGTATGGCAAACAAGTCCTCAGAGAGAATGACGATATCAGCACGCTTACCGGGAGTGAGGCTACCGGTCACCGCTTCCTGATGCATCGACCACGCCGCATTAATGGTATAGGCCTTAAGCATGGTGTCGAGGTCAACCCGCTCAGCTCGGTTGAGCACATCCAACTGCGTGAGCTCCTCCGTCGTCAGCGTATCGTTGGCCAACCAATCCTGCCGCAAAATAGCAACTTCAATCGCATCGAGTGGATTGAGGGAACTCACGTTCCAGTCGCTGCCACCCACAATCGTCGCGCCGGATTCAACAATACTCGCGATCGGATACATGCGGTGGACACGATCCAAACCGACCACAGGCAAGTTCAGATTGATAATCCACTCATCGGGTAGCGCCCAGAGCGCCTGAAAATTGGCCGCCACGTCGAGCTCGGCGAAACGACCATGATCATCGGGATGAATTAACTGCATGTGTGAAACGTGATGGCGAAGATCTTTAGATCCGTGTACCTGCTTAGCCTGTTCAAAAGCATCCAAAATGGCACGAACGCCGCCATCGCCTAGGGCGTGGGTATAAACCTGCACATCATTTTCAACCAAATCGGAAACCATTTGATTCAGTTCGTCTTGGGGGTAAGTCAACTCACCCAGGTACCCGGGCTTGTTGAGGTAAGGCGTCAGCAGCACCGCAGTCTCACCCTCTAAAACACCATCGATAAATAACTTTACTGCCCCTAACGTGAAACGATCAGTACTGAGCGCCTCCCGATCCTTGAGGTGAGATTCGTAAACAGCGGCAGTGTCCGTCGTAAACAAATCACCGTGACCGTAGGCCAGCGCCGCCCTAATACGGAGGTTTAACTGATTGTCCGCATCCAGAGCACGATACGCAGACACATCGGCCGCGCTGACCCAGGCATCAAAAGCGCTGGTGATACCGAACTGATTCATGGCGGCAATAGCAGCACGCATTGTCTTCAGGCGATCTTGTTCGGTCATGGTCGGCACGTGCCGCTCTAACAAATACATGGCCGACTCGCGGAAAGTACCGCTGGGGGCACCCGACTCATCGCGTTCAATAATGCCCGCTGGCGGATCTTCAGTTTCATTGGAGATTTGTGCCAACTCTAGCCCCGGCGTATTGGCAGACACCGAATGTCCATCTGACGCTCTAAGCAACATGGGCACGCTGTTGGTCACGCTATTTAACCAGCCAAGCTCAGGGCCAGACTGGCCAAACAACCCAAGATTGAGGCCTTCAGCGACCAGCCACTGCTGCTGACGTTTTTCCAGGCACGAGCTCAGGATCGTCTCGATGGCTTGTAGGTCGGGAGCTTCCGCAAGATCACACCCCAGCAAGCTGCGCCCGCCCATAAAAGTGTGGAGGTGGGCATCGTGAAATCCGGGCATCACCATTTTGCCCTCGGTATCGATCACACGGGTGGAAGGCTTGCGGTAAGTCATAGCCTCTTCCTTGGACCCCACGAAAACAATCGTATCGTCGTCAACGACTAGCGCCTCTGCGGTCGGTGCCGTGGTATCCGCGGTATAAATATGCCCACCTGTAAAAATAAAATCAGCAGCCCAGGTTGAAGCCGCTGGGCCGGCGCACAAACCAAAGAACATGAGGGAACCGACGAGGCACGTCTTTAACGGCAAATCGGAAATCTTCGTGACGGTCCATTTCATCGTTAGCGTTCCTCAAACAGTGCCGTTATTTAGCAGTAATTCATAATGCTCGGTAAATAGGCTGCCGTGCCTTTCAAAACCCTTACCAAAAAACAACGCGCAAGGGCCACGTGAAGCGAATCTTAATCCATTAAGGTGCGATCTCTAGTGCCAATTGATCTTCCTCGACAGCATCACCCTCTGCAATATACGTCGCAGCCACCTCACCTGAAATAGGTGCGGGATAAGGGACCTCCATCTTCATGACCTCTAAAATAAATAAGGTGTCACCTTGCGCCACCTGATCACCGGGCTTCACCAGCATCTTCCAGACCGAGCCCCCGGTTTCTAACTCAACTTTTGTCATGCGAATACACCTCCAAAATAACTATGGCCTGATAGAAAAAGTTGTTGGACCCAAAAGCGATGGCAGTAGCGGCTGCACACGATCCAGCCAGCGGCACAGTTCGGGGCGCGTCTGGCGTGGGTCGATGAGATCGTGAACACCCAAGGCCTCGGCTCTGGGAAAGGGCGACTGCTTGGCCGCCAGTTGTTCCTCCAGTTCGCGTCGCCGGGCATCAGGGTCGGGTGCCGCTGCAATCTCACGCCGGAAGGCCACAGCCACCCCGCCCTCCACCGGCAGCGGCCCACTTTCGGCTGACGGCCAAGCAATGACGTAGCCGTCGGGTCCGTAGTGCGCTGCCTGCGCGACCCCAAAAGATCGTCGAATCATGACCGAGACCCAAGGCACGGTAGTCAAGGCCGCGGTCAGCACGGCCGAGGCACCGTGGCGAATGGTCGCGTCCCGCTCCGCCTGACTGCCAATCATAAAACCAGGCTCATCCACGAGGCTCACAATGGGGAAACTGAAGGTTTCACAAAGCTCCATAAAGCGGCGGGCTTTGTGGGCGCCATCGGCGGTCATAGAGCCCGCGAGAAACCGGCCATCGTTGGCCCAAACACCCACTGTTTGACCATTGAGACGCGCAAGCCCGGTAATTTGTGAGCGCCCATAACCCCGACCCATCTCAAAGAAGCTATCCCTATCGACGACCGATGTAATGATCGAGCGCATGTCAAAAGCCTGTCTGCGATTACGGGGTACGACTTCTAAAAGATGTTCATCACAACGATCTACCGGATCGTCGCAGGGGAGAACCGGTGCCAACTGATAAATGTTGTCGGGCATGTACGAGAGAAAGCGTCGAATCTCGGCAATGCAAGCGGCTTCATCTTCGGCCCCATTATCGACGGTGCCATTCTTGGTGTGTACCTTCCAGCCTCCCAGTTCATCTTTACTTTTTTTCTCGCCCATGGCGCGTTCCACAACAGCGGGCCCCGCGGTTAGGATTTGTGCGGTGCTTTTAGACATCACCGAGAAATGTGAAGACACCAGTCGACCGGCGGGCAACCCCGCTACGGCCCCTAAAGCCGCGCTGGCCACCGGCACAGTCGCCATAGCCTGGGCTACAGAGCGAAAACGCGCTGGCGCATTAACCGGCCCCGGCAAGCTGGGCCCGGCACCGCCCGTACCACCCACACTCCCACCCGAACCCTCGTGTAAACGGACCAAGGGCAGCCGGTATTGCACCGCCAGCTCTTCCGCATAGACGCTTTTCCTAAGACCCGCCGCCGAGGGTGAGCCGCCTCGCAGAGTAAAATCTTCGCCACCTACAATAATTCGGCGGCCCTCCACCTTGGCAAACCCCAGCACAAAGTTGGCGGGATCCAATCCCGTGAGTACACCGTTATCGTCGTAATGGGGAGTACCCGCTGCAGGACCCACTTCTTCCAAACTTCCCGGATCTATGAGTTTTTCGATGCGCTCCCGAATGGTGAGGCGGTTTTGACTGTGCTGTTTAGCAATAGCTTCAGTGCCTCCCTGATTGAGGGCCAACTTCCGCCTACGCGCTATTTCATCGGTTTCTGCTTTCCAAGTCATGATTAAGAGTGCGCCTCGTGATTAACTCGGTGAAGCTTATCTCACTTATTTATCGTGTGCTGATTTAGAAAAGAGCTGCCCAAGCTTAGATTGTTCTAACGTCTACCAAGGCGAATGCGCAGCAAAACCCGCACCCACAACACCGCCTGAGAGATTGCCCTCTTGTGTGCAACCGCTACACTCCACCTCTCCAGCCATCAATACAGATAGTCATCCGTGGACAATCCGATACAGCAAAAATTAAGGCAGCTCCCTGCAGTCAGCGTCATCCTCGAGTCCATGACCGGGGAAATCGCGAAATGGGGCCACGCACAAATTGCCCAGGGCGTGCGCAATCAGCTCGCGCAGTTGCGGCAGGAAATCAGCATCGGGGCTTCACCATCGATTGATCTGGAAAAGATTAAGCAGCTGGTTGTTGAAGCTGTAACCTCCGGGCACGAAGCCACATTGATTCCCGTGTTTAATCTAACCGGCATTGTTTTACACAGTAATTTGGGGCGAGCTCAACTTTGTGAGTCGGCAATTACAGCCGTTACCGAGGTGGCAGCCGGCGCGAGTAATCTGGAGTTTGATTTGGCGAGCGGCAAGCGTGGCGACCGTGAGTCCCACATTGAGGCCATGATCTGTGAACTGACAGGTGCCGAGGCCGCCACTGCGGTCAACAACAACGCGGCAGCCGTACTGCTGGCGCTTAACACCTTGGCCATGGGTCAAAAGGTCGCTGTCTCACGGGGCGAGTTAGTTGAGATTGGTGGCTCTTTTCGCATCCCCGACATCATGAGCCGTGCGGGCTGCTCATTGGTTGAAGTGGGTACCACGAACCGTACCCACCTCAGTGACTATGCCACGGGCATCGATGCTGATACGGCGCTGCTTATGAAGGTGCACACCAGCAACTACCGAATTGAGGGCTATACCACCACCCCCACCGAAACCGAGCTGGGGAATCTGGCCACGGGCCTTGGCATACCCTTCATGATTGATTTAGGCAGTGGCAATCTGCTCAATTTTGACGCTTTTAACCTACCTAAAGAGCCCACCGTTGCCGATGCGATACGTCACGGCGCCGACCTCGTAACCTTTAGTGGCGATAAACTGCTGGGAGGTCCGCAGGCGGGCCTAATCGCGGGCCGCGCCGACTTGATCGCGCAGATCAAATCCAATCCCTTAAAGCGCGCCCTGCGCCTCGACAAAATGACTTTGGCAGCTTTGGCTGAAACACTGAAGCTGTACAACCATCCCGAAACACTCCCTGACAACTTGCCTACATTGCGCCTAATCACCCGACCCAAGGCCGATATCGAGCAAGTCGCCATAGCACTGCTACCAACAGTCGCATCGGCATTAGGACCTCAATTTCATGTCAGCGTCGAAGAGACGCTCAGCCAGATTGGCAGCGGATCCTTGCCCGTGGAAACGCTGCCCAGCTCGGCGCTAAAAATAGCACCCCACTCCGGGGTCGATGGTGATCTGCGGGCTCTGAGCAGCGCTTTTCGCGAGTTGCCCAGACCGGTTATTGGGCGCATTCATCAAGGTGCCCTTTGGTTCGATCTGCGCTGCCTGGAAGACGATCACATAACACCCTGGGTCAATCAGTTGGCTGAGCTGACACTTTGATTGTAGCCACGGCGGGACATGTCGACCACGGTAAGACATCTCTCATTCGAGGGCTGACAGGGGTAGAAACCGATACCCTTGCCGAAGAAATTGAGCGTGGGCTATCCATTAATCTGGGTTATGCCTATCTGTCACAAGCATCCGATCATACGCTCGGGTTTATTGATGTCCCGGGCCACAGACGGTTTATCAACACCATGATCTCAGGTATCAGCGGTGTTGATATGGGCCTGCTGGTGGTTGCCGCTGACGACGGCCCCATGCCACAAACCCTTGAGCATATTGATGTGCTGGATATCTTGGGCGTGGAGGCTTTGTGTGTCGTTATCAACAAGGTTGATCGGGTTGATGCGCTTCGGGTCAGTGAAGTGCTGCAACAAGTTGATGCGCTCCTACAGACGCGGCGCTGGCCAGAACACGTATCTTTTGCCGTATCTAGCCAGTCGGGACAGGGGCTGGAGGCGCTGAAAAAGCATTTAGTCACCGCCGCAGAGACCCACCAAAGACAGCGTAATACTGGAGGCTTTCGTCTGTCTATCGACCGAAGCTTTAATATTAATGGTGTCGGGCTTGTGGTAACCGGAACAGCGAGTGCTGGAGAGGTAAAAAAGGGTGACCTGCTTGAGCTGCTGCCCGGTGGGCAGTCGGTTCGTATTCGCCATTTAAGGGCGAATAATTGCGAAGTCGATCGAGCCTCAGCGGGCCAACGCGTCGCGCTGGCCCTAGCAGGCAAAGTGTCGCAGAAACAGATCGAACGGGGTGACTGGCTGGTGACACCCAATGGCCCACCCCTCTCCCAGCGCCTTGACGTCGAAGTCACCTTACTGGGCAGCGCCCCCTACGCACTGAAGCATATGGCACCCGTTAAGCTGTACATAGGCGCCAAGCGCAGAGCAGCGCGCTTGGCTCACATCGATAGAACAGAGCAACCCTTAAAACCCGGGGAATCGTGTCTTGCGCAGCTGATTCTTGACGATCCCATCAGCGGCGCCTGGGGGGAGCCTATTTTAATTCAGGATCATGCGGAAACTCTGGTTCTCGGGGGTGGCAAAGTGCTCGACCCGGAGGGTCCAAAGTTTGGTAAGTCTCGCAATGACCGTTTGCATTGGCTGCGCGCCTTACAAATATCTGACGCAAAATCTTCGTTAACGCAATTGCTTCACCGTGACCACACGGTTGATCTCTCGCGCTTTTGGCGTAATCGTAATTATCCGCAGGTACCCGAGAGTCTTTTTCCAAGGGATGAGGTTCGAATATTTGAAAGAGAGGGAAACATTTGGGCTGTAACAGAAAAACAATGGCAATCTGCTACTCAGTGGTTAGCTGACTACATAAACCGGTGGCACCGTGAGCAGCCCCAGTCTCTAGGCGTAAAAATGACATCCCTGAACAAAGCATTGGCGGGCCACTTTGATTTAACCCTAGGGCTCGCAGCCGCAGATGCTTTGCTGCGATCGGGCAGTCTTGCCTTTAGAGAGGGCCACATCAGCCGCCAAGGCTTTCAACCGGCCAAATCTCAAGAGGCGCTAGACCACTGGCAAGCGCTTAAACAACAGTTGCAACAAGGCGGCGTTGCCCTTCCCCTGCTATCAGACTTACTCTCCCTCGCACAGGTACCCGACCAGTTTGCCCAACAAGCGCTGCGTATTGGCATGGGCCGGGGTGAGCTCCATGAACTTAACAAGCACCGCTACGCCCTTCCCACTCAGCTCCTACACTATTACCAATGTCTCACTCTAGCCCATGATCAAGGCGAAGCCTTGTCGGTGGCGGTGTTGAAATCAAGGTTTGGGACCGGTCGAAATCTTACCGTCGAAATTCTTGAGCACTTCGACCGTCTTCACCTCACCCGCCGTGAGGGAAACGTGCGCGTACTTTTGGCCCGTGCTAATGTTCAGCGCGCACTGGGTCTCGAGGCCTGATGTATAGGAAGAGCGACGTCCCCGGTGGGGTGCCTGGTCTTCAAAACCAGTGAGGGGCTGAGAAAGCGCCTGGTGGGTTCGACTCCTACCTCTTCCGCCACTATTCAAAGTAACCGCGAGCAAAG
>QXYP01000374.1 GCA_009886815.1 Halieaceae bacterium | reverse complement strand
GAAAAGCCAGGGAAATACCCATTCCAGCAATGGGATTAGGGGCTTCAACACCCACTAGCCAGCGGTCAATCGGGGCATTTGAGCTGTACTGAACCTCTGAGCCTGGATAACGAGCCCCTAACTCGATGACCCCTGAGTCACCCAAACGCTCCAGTAAGCGAAAGCTCAGTGCATTGATGGTAGGCGTAGATCTACCATCGATACTGGTGATTTCTTGACCCACTTCAATACCCGCAAAGTAAGCGGGTGAATCGGGCTCGATGGCATCAACAATGGGCACCATGCCCTTTTCACCGCTAAGAAACAGTACCCAGAATACGAAGATGGCCAGTAGGAAATTGGCCAGAGGCCCTGCGCTGACGATCGCAATACGCGACCAAACGGACTGTCGATTAAAGGCACGGTGAAGTTCACTCGAATCAACGTCACCCTCACGCTCATCAAGCATTCGAACATAACCGCCCAAGGGAATTGCCGACACGGTGTATTCAGTGCCCTCAGCGTCTACTTTGCGCCATAGCGGCGTGCCAAAACCAATAGAAAATCGTAAGACCTTCACGCCGCAACGCCTCGCGACCCAAAAATGACCGTATTCGTGAAATGCCACTAAAATACCTAGGGTCACGAGTGCTGTCAGAACCGTCCACACCAAATCCATAGCCTCAGACACCCCTCGTGTCGTGTTCGAGTTGTTCAATGCGCTCTTGAGCACACGCCCTGGCGCGACCATCGAGCGCCTCAACGGCCTCTAAGTTATCTGGCTCATCGGCAGAAACGTTCTCGAGCGCATGCGCTATGACGTTATCAATGCCAGTAAATCCCAGCCCCCCCGCCAAAAATGCGGCAACGGCGATCTCATTCGCGGCATTGAGAATGCACATACCACCCGGTTGGGTTATCGCCTCTTGCGCCAGTCGCAGACAGGGAAAAGCCTCTAAGTCGGGAGCTTCGAAATCGAGTTTAGCCACGCTAACCAGATCAAGTGGCGCAACCCCTGCATCGATGCGCTCCGGCCACGATAAACCATAGGCAATCGGGGTCCGCATATCGGGATTACCCAACTGCGCGAGCACAGAACCATCGTCGTAACGGACCAAAGAATGAATAATACTTTGGGGGTGAACAACCACATCGATATCACCCGGAGTACAGTCAAATAACCAGCACGCCTCTGCCAGCTCTAACCCCTTGTTAAGCAACGTGGCGGAGTCTACCGAAATTTTTCTACCCATAGACCAATTGGGATGGGCACAGGCTTGCTCGGGTGTCACACCCAATAACTCACTGCGAGGACGGCCTCTGAAAGGACCTCCAGATGCGGTCAGTAAAATTTTCTCTACCCCCGCAGTTTCGGGGCGGCCCCGATTGTTGGCCGGGATACATTGAAACATCGCATTATGTTCACTATCGATGGGCAACAGCGTGGCACCACCCGATCGCGTGGCCTCCATAAAAACACGACCGGCGCTGACCAAAGCTTCTTTATTTGCTAACAGCAGTCGCTTGCCGTGCTCAGCAGCCGCCAATGTGGGGCGCAGGCCGGCAAAACCAACAATGGCCGCCATCACCACGTCGACATCACTGTCTGAGGCGGCATCAACTAGCGCCTGCTCGCCACCCAGTATTCGGGTGGGTGACTCCGTAGGTAAACGGGAGGCTAACTGCTCTGCCGCATCAGGGCACGCCATGATCGCTTGCACGGGCTCATAAGCAAGAATCAGTTCCAGCATTTTGTCAACGGAGCGATAGGCGGTAATGGTGTGCAGGCTAAATCGATCGGCATGGCGTTTAAGCACGTCTAGAGTGCTTAGGCCAATAGACCCCGTGGCCCCTAAAACAACGACCTGTTTCACCTCAGTAGCCTGCAAGGAGCAATGCCAGCGCAAAAACAGGCGCCGCAGCGCACAATCCGTCGATCCGGTCCAGAAGACCGCCATGGCCAGGCAGCAATGTGCCAGAATCTTTAACGCCACTTTCGCGCTTCACCATACTCACGGTCAGATCTCCTAATACTGATGCACCAGCGACCGCCAGTCCCATAAGCACCAAAGTCACCGAAGAAAGATGTGCCAAGTGGTTGGGTAACCCATACGCAATGATAAGAGTAAGCACCGCGACCGAGGCAACACCCCCCAAAAATCCCTCCCAGGTTTTACCGGGGCTCACCTTACTGGCCAGTTTGTGATGGCCCCAACGACGACCCGCGAAGTAGGCAGCGATGTCGGCCATAGCCACGGCCAACACCAATAAAACAAGCAACAACGTACCGCTGGGTAAGGTGAGCAAGAAAACTGTAGCTAACCAGGTCGTTGTGAGAATAAACAAGCCAAAAACAGCACGACTGAACTGGCTGCGCCAAACCCATGAAGACTCGGGATAGCTCTCCACCATGAGCATGGCAACCGACCAGAAAAAACAGGCAATACCCAACCAGGGCTGAAACACCTCAGGAACGGGTGCCTCGCCAATCGCAAAAACCGACCACGTCGCGAACAGGCAGCCCGCATAGAGCAGGGTATAGGCCCCACGGACCGCAGGCCCTTTGAAGCCGGAAAGTCCGCTCCACTCCCAAGCACCTGCCGTCGCAACAGCCCCAAAAATCAACGCCAGCGACTCTAGGTTCAATAAAAATACGGCAGCCAGAAAAGCCACTGCCAAGATCACGCCGGTTATCACTCTTTGGCGTAGCACTCTCAGGCGCTCCCAATTTTATCCAATGACTGACTAAAAATATTGTTCCCGCCACGGCCACCGAATCGACGCTCTCGACCCTGAAAGTCTTCAATGGCACAGCTTAGCGCTGCCTCATCAAAATCAGGCCAAAGCGCATCACAAAAATAAAACTCCGTATAAGCCATCTGCCAAAGCATGAAATTAGAAATGCGCGCATCACCACCAGTTCGGATACAAAGGTCTGGAGCAGGCAAATCCCCCAGCGAGAGCATTTGGTCAAACCGCTGTGGGTTAATCTCATCTGCAGACAGGGTCCCTGCAGCCACCTCACCCGCCAGCCTTTTGGCCGCCTCAACCACATCCCATTGGCCGCCATAGTCGATGGCTAACACCAAAGTGGCTCCGGTATTCGCCGCGGTTGCCTGCTCACTTCGACTCATTAAACGCTGCA
>QXYP01000373.1 GCA_009886815.1 Halieaceae bacterium | reverse complement strand
AGCTGTACCCAGAGATTCTTTGTGCGCGACATGATGCACGTAGGTGCCCACCAGGCCAGTGTGGCCCAGTCGCTATCGCATAGGGCCACTTCCCCTAGGAACTGACCGTGATCTGTTACCGCGGCAAAGTCGATGGGCCGGTCGATACGCGCTTTGATCGTTTGATCGCCAAAGGGGTCGGGAAGGGTAATAGCGTCACCTTTGGCATATCGATAGGCACCGTCGGGATCATTTTTTTGATTCGACAAAAAAGAGTCGAAGGAGTAACGAGTATGGATATGTAGGTCACCAAAAAATGGCTGCCGTTCTGGCGCAAAATGGGTACAGGGTTCTGCTGCGAGGATTGGGTGTCCTGTCAGAGTTAATAGAACACCAAGGAGCATCAGAGCCGCAGTGGTGTGTACCTTTCGGATAGTCATAATGAGCCTCCCCGCTACTTATAAGCTACTTTTAGTGCCCAGTAACTCATCAGTACGATGGCCTGTCAGATTAATGATCAGGTAGGCTAAAGCGCCAGAAAAACATCCTGCCCAGAGTCCTTTAAACACGCTGTAATGAACCGTTGAGAAGCTGTGCATAGACATTATGTGTAGGATTAGCAAAGTCCCCGCAGCAGTGATTAATCCGAGCAGGGACGCTAAAACCACAGCGCTAAGGTAGGGTTCGGTCACAACGACTAATTGACGTGTTAATGGCGACGACGCTGAGAGAACTCCCGGGTTGATTGAGCCTACCTTTAGCTGCTTTCGCTGGATGGGTAGTAATATTAGCGTGACGATCATCGCCAGTAAAAAACCCGTCGCCAGTAAATCTACCGCAAATCCGCCAGAGGAATCCCAGAATGCTAAGGACGCGTTGTCGCGAAACAGCAGCCAGCAAATTAGGCCATTGGCTAGAGCGTTGGTAACACCATTGGTGAGCGTATTTCGCCCGATGTGTTGCTGCCAACCCGTTGCATCAAGTGGCGTCTGCACAAAACTTCCCTCAGTTATTCTGGGTGGCGAAAAAACACGCACCCATAGCCTCTGCTAAAACAGACCTTCTGCTCGCATCATGGCATCGTGAGCGCCGTCGCAATAAATCAAAGATCCCGCAATGTAAGCTGCATTGGGGGATAATAAAAAGCGAATGAGCTGGGCAACGTCGTTGGCTTGTCCCGGGCGGCCTATGGGAATCGATGCTACAAATTCCTGAATGAGTGGACCATAGGCTTCGTCCTTCGCAATCCCTTCGGTCATGGGTGTTTCAATGTAACCTGGCGCTATGGCATTAAAGTTGACCCCGCGATGCGCATAGTCAGGCGCGATCTTGCGCATCCACCGTGCCACGGCCTGTTTGCTGCCGGCGTAGCACTCATGTCCGTCACTGTTTTCAGCGAGCGCGTGAGCTGTATGCCGGTCATTTTCGAGCAAGGCGTCAACTAAAGCTGCGTTGTGACACATTGGGGCCGAGTTGGAGCTGATGGCAATGATTCGACCGCCGGGGTCTATCGTATCGACCAACCCCTCGATCATGGCGCGGGTGCCAAAGTAATTGATGTCCAGTATCTTGCTAAAGTCGGGAAAATGAGAGGCGACCCCAGCACAGGTAACGATTCCGTCAATCCTTGGGTGATCACTGCGAATTTTGGCAGTAGCCGCATCACGCGCTTCAGGGTCGCTGAGATCCGCGCAAATATTGGCATCTTTGATGTCGACTGTGATAACCGTGTCACCCTGTTCGATGAGAACTTGGCGAGTTGCTGCGCCAATACCCGATGCGCCACCGGTTATAATATAAGTTGCCATGGTGAGATCTCTCCTAGACTTTGGGTTGCGGTAACTGAGACTGAATGGCACTGCCCGGCAAGGCTGCCATGCCGCCGTCGACTTCTAAAATTTTTCCTGATATGAAACTACTGGCACTGGACGCGAGATACAGCGCTGCCAGGGCAATATCAGTCGGTTGTCCCAGCCGGCCTTGGGGGATCCACCGTACTGTTTCCGCAAGTCGATCTGGGTCCTGGGTGATAAACGCGGTGGCAGGTGTTTCTATGGCGCCGGGTGCGATCCCATTGACTCGAATTGTCGGGGCCAGTTCGTAGGCAAGCACCCGTGTCATTTGATCCAGACCCGCTTTTGCTGCGGCATAGGCGGCCATATGGCGATCAACCATCCAGCTCATAGCAGAAGAGATATTAATGATCGCTGCTTCTGGGGAGGCCTGCAGTAGTGGCAATGCCTCATGAATCAGGCCGTAGGCGGCGCTGAGGTTAATGTCGAGGGTGCTTTCAAAACGCTTCTTATTGACTTTAGCCAGTGGTCCAAACCCCTTGCCCGGGGCCCCGGCATTGTTAACCAAAATATCGAGCTGTGATAATTCGCTCTTGAGGCTGGCTATTGTCGCGGCAATGGCTGCTTCGTCGGTAATATCACAAGGGAAGACGCGAGCCTGTCGGCCGTGAGCCCTTACCTCTGCGGCGACCTGCTCAAGATCAGCCTCGGTGCGAGCGAGTAAAATGAGGTCAGCGCCCATCTCGGCAAATGCCGTCGCAATGCGCGCACCAATGCCTTTCCCCGCGCCAGTTACCAACGCGGTTTTGCCATCGAGACGAAAAAAATCTGTAAGCATGATCGTTAATTCTCAAATTGCTTTTGGGGTTTTAGTCCATTTAGGCTTGTGGCCGACCGGAGGTCCACGATAGAACGAAGTCCTCACTAAGGGAAATAACCAGCGTTTTTTGGGTAGTCTGAATTGATGATGGATCGAGGTATGGCAGAGTTAACGGGAAAGTCGGCATTGGTTACCGGTGCCGGGGTAGGAATTGGTCGCGCCATTGCCTGTGCATTAGCGCGAGAGGGCGCGAGTGTGCTGGTGGTCGACTTTAACGGTGACACGGCCGAGGAGACGGTGGGCCTGATTCGCGCTGGTGGTGGCGAGGCTCGTGCGCATGTGGCAGATGTGAGTGACGAAGCTAGAGTGGCAACTATGGTTGAGGCCGCCGTCGATGCGTTTGGTGGCTTGCAGGTGGCTTGTAACAGCGCTGCGGTCAGTCGGGGTTCAGGCCCCATTCACGGCTTTACCCGAGAGGTCTTTGATCAAACTCTAGAGCTTTGCCTTACGAACACTTTTTTATGCATGAAGCATGAAATTGCACACATGCTGGAGCATGGTGGTGGCAGCATCGTTAACATTTCTTCCAATGCTTCTTTGCGAGGTCAACCCTACAATACAGCGTATGCTGCCGCAAAAAGTGGCGTTAATCTGCTGACCAAAAGCAGTGCGTCGGAGTACGGTCACAAAGGCATTCGAATTAATGCGGTTTCTCCCGGTGTCATTAGAACTCCCGGAGTAGAGCGTTATTTTGAGGAGCAGCCAAAAATCGCAGAGGGGCTCAAGCAAGCTGCAGCAATGCGACGCCTTGGCGAGCCCGAGGAAATTGCGGAGGCCGTTTGTTTTTTGGCGTCAGATCGAGCGTCTTTTATCACCGGGCAGCTGCTGAGTGTTGACGGTGGTGCTGCGGTCAAATAATTCGCTAACCTAAATTAACCTGACCACCGTCCAAAGCGATCGATTGACCGTTAACGAAGCGTGATTCCGGACTGCATAACGTGGCGACGAAATCGCCAATATCCTGCTCGCAGTCGCCGATGCGTTCTAATGGTACGGTTTTCATAAAGGCTTCAGCCTCCTCGGGGCGGTATTTTGCCCAGGCCGCCAGTGCGGGTGACTGTGCGAGGGGCAGTATTGAGTTGCTACGAATGCCCAAGCTTCCCCACTCGTTGGCGGCTGCCCGTGTGAGGGCTCTAATGGCCTCTTTTTCAGCGGCATAAACGCCGTAATTACTGCTGTCCCAACGCATGGCGGCTGAGGACGCCAAATTAATAATATTGCCACCCCCGGCGGCAAGCAGGTGCGGTTGTATCAGCTGCATAAGTCGCAGGGAGGCCACGGGGCCAACCCGAAGTCCAAGTTCAAACCCTTCAATGGAGGCCTCTAGCAGTGGCGTGATCTGTGCTGACACCGCATTGTTGACCAGAATATCGAGCCGACCAAATGTTTCAGCGGCCGAGGCTATTAAGCCATCTAGATCGGCTATCACGCCGATATCACATTCGATCGCAGCACCCTCGGTGCCAAAGCGCTCTTTTATGGTGTTTACGGTCGCTTCACATTTTGCCAGGGTTCGACCCACCGCAATAATACGAACGCCGCGTTTGGCCAATCCGAAGGCGATACCTTGTCCGACACCCTGGCCAGCTCCGGTGATAAGAGCAACTTGATCAGTAAGGGGCTTATCCATGGTCAATCCTCAAATAATGCGTGTGTCGGAAAGGTGAATCACTTCTGAGCGCTCCAAATCAAGGAATCGCTCACTGCTCTCTGTCAGCTTTTGAATGTGTTCCCACATTTGGGTCTCGTTGTCGCCGTCAGCAAAAAAGGCGTGCATCGAGTCACTGGCCTCGGGGGGAAAGTATTCCTCTACGATCCCATCGAAGTGAGGCTCGCCACCGTTTATGACTCGGTTTTGATGGTAGCCCAGTGTGTTTTGGGTGCTCAGTGCCACGTTGGTGTGCTCGTCGAGCCAATACTGCTTTAGCGCTGCTGGGCTCAGCCCGGCGCGGCGCTGAAAGCAGCACAATTGCAGCGTGCCCAAGAATGCCTCTCCCACGGTAAGTGTCGGCTGCAAGGGTGTCGTTCCATCGCATAGATAGGCGACCCCACCCAAACTTGCGGCGAGCGGAGAGCCTGCCAGCGCGGCGATCACTTGGCTATCCGCATCTACTGACAGCCGCCCCGTGGGTAGGCAGCCCAGAGGATCGCGGGTCCACATGGCCGCCTTCTCACTTCGGGCATTTTTCGTCGCGAGGGCGGCCCTGGAGACGCCGGCATAGTCTTTGAGCGCAAGGTGTACCTGAGTTGCACTGGGTACCTTGTCGTAAAAAACAATGAGTAATCTGTGAGTCGGCGTAGTCATTGTGGGTAGTACTCTTCAATGATTTTATTTTTGAGCAGTTTTCGTAAAGCATTACGTGGCAGGGGTTTTTCGGTGAATGTAACGTGCGCAGGCACTTTAAAGGCCGCGAGCTGCGCCCGGC
>QXYP01000372.1:3734-4016 GCA_009886815.1 Halieaceae bacterium | reverse complement strand
TGCTTTGCCGTCATCGCTGAATGCATCCAAGTACCACCAGCGGTATCCACCCTCGGGAACGTGCGCATCAAACCCCAGTTCTGGGCCGGCAATTTCCTGCTGAGGCTCATTTTTTGGCATCGCTCCCATGACACGTTTCCTGCATTGAAAGTGTAAAATATCTTGAACATCTTATATGTCTTGTTTACTTTACAACAAACCTTCCCATCAATGGAGGCTTATGCCATGGGGAAAGCGTCACTGGATTGCGAACATACCCTCTCCCTCGACATACGCGAGGCT
>QXYP01000372.1:0-3724 GCA_009886815.1 Halieaceae bacterium | reverse complement strand
CACAGGACAGGGCTGTCCGCCATTGCTGGCAAAAGCCCTGGACTATGCGGTTTTTCCCGGTGGCGCCAGAGTGCGACCGCGCTTGTGTCTGGCTGTCGCGCTGGCCAATGGCAATTCAGAGCCGCGACTGGCGTCTGCTGCTGCAACGGCTATTGAGTTGCTCCATTGCGCATCGCGCGTTCACGACGACCTACCCTGCTTTGACGATGCCATTGAACGTCGCGGTAAACCTTCCCTTCACGCTGCTTTTGGACAGCGCATCGCCGTCCTCTCGGGCGATGCCTTAATCGTGGCGGCTTTTCAGCAGTTGGCGCAGCTCGGTTCCAGCGTGACCCACCCGGTGCGAATGGCACAAGTCACGGCCATTGTCGCCGCGGGAGTCGGCGGGCCCATGGGCATATGCGCAGGACAGGCATGGGAGTGTGAACCCCGAGTCGACCTTGAGCACTACCACCAGGCTAAGACAGGGGCCTTATTTGTTGCGGCAACTTGCGCAGGTGCAGCCGCAGCGGGTGTACCCGTAGAGCCTTGGCGTGAGCTTGGCAACAGCATTGGTGAAGCCTATCAGGTTGCTGACGACATTCAGGACGCCATTGCCGATACCGCCACCATCGGCAAACCCACGGGCATTGATGTCGCGCTCGATAGACCCAGTGCCGTACGGGAACTGGGCCTACAGGGCGCGGTAAAACGCTTAGAGCGTTGTATCGAAAAAGGCCTGGACTCTATCCCGGCCTGTAAGGGCCGTGCTCTGCTGCATGACGTCGTACAACAACAATCAAACCGCTTTTTCCCACAGGGTATTAAGCACACGGCGGCCTAAGCTATGTCTGTACAGGGACAGTTAGTACGCAATGAAACCCCGGGTTATTCGACATCCTGGCGATTGCGTTGGCATCAATACCGCAACAAGTTAATCGCCAATCCGCGTTTTCAAAAATGGGCCGCACGAACGCCTCTGACCCGACTTATCGCGAATCGGCGAGCCACCCAACTTCACCACATCACCGCTGGCTTTGTGTATTCCCAAACCCTCGCTGCTTTTGTAGAACTTGATATTCATAACCTGCTTGCTGACGGGCCCGCCCAAACAGAGGGACTGCTATCTGCTACCGGCATCCCAGAACCCGCCCTATTAACACTCCTGAAGGCTGCTACCGGATTAGGACTACTAGAATCCTATGAGGGTAGCTTGTGGGGCTTAGGCGAGCTGGGCGCTGCAATGCTCGCCAATCCTGGCATAGCCGCAATGGTCCGCCATCATCAACACCTCTACGCCGATCTCACAGACCCAACCGCACTTCTTCGTCAGCGCGACAGTACGGCGCTGGCAAATTACTGGGCGTATGGCGAGGTTAAGACGGGCGAAATTAGTCCAGAAACTTATAGCGAGCTCATGGCGACCTCCCAGGGAATGATCGCCGACTACGTGCTCGACGCCGTCGACTTCAGGGACAAAGTAAGTCTCGTGGATATTGCCGGTGGCACGGGGGCGTTTGCACGGCACGCTGTTGCAAGATTTCCCAATATTCGAGCCACGGTTTTCGATTTGCCGGCGGTAGCAGAACAAGCTGCCGCGGCACAGAATAACGACGACACGGCCAATGCCCTGCAATACCAGGGTGGCGACATGTTCGAAGATCCATTGCCCGAACAAGCCGACATCATGACGTTAGTGCGTGTATTGCACGATCACGACGATAAGCCTGCTCAGCATCTCATTAACAAAGCCTTTCAGGCCCTGCCTCTAAACGGCCAGCTGATGGTGGCCGAGCCCATGGCAGAAACCCCCGGATCAGAGTCGATCGGACACACCTATTTCGGATTTTATCTCTGGGCAATGGGGAGCGGTCGCCCACGAACCGCAACAGAATTGACCTCAATGATGCAAATAGCAGGATTTAACAACGTTCGAGAAGCCAAGAGCCCCATGCCTAGCCTTGTAAGGGTGCTCATCGGGGATAAAATCAATGCGTAATCTTTTGTTGACAGTTCGAAATGTCTCTTTAAACTGACACCTATTGAAAGCAGGAATTTTCTGCCTTCAATAAGGCAGATAACAAGAAGCTAAAGGAGCTCAAAGCTCCGGAGCCTTTAATGACCCAGGTAGCAACAGCTGTAGTTTTTGAGTCACCCGGGAACCTCTCGTTACGCGAGGTTGGCCTTCCCGACTGTGCTGCGACTGACTGCTTAGTTGAAATTGACTGGTCAGGCATAAGCACCGGCACTGAGCGCCTCTTATGGGACGGCCGCATGCCACACTTTCCCGGACTGAATTACCCACTGGTGCCCGGTTATGAGAGCGTGGGTCGGGTCATCGATGCCGGCAGCGAATCCAAAATAGACGCTGGCAGCGTTGTCTTTGTACCGGGAAGCCGGGGCTTTGAAGATGTCGCGGGTCTGTTTGGCGGGGCTGCACGAAAATTGGTGGTGGATTCATCTAGGCTTGTCCAACTGCAACCCGATACCGGCTCTGAAGGCGTGCTCCTCGCCCTGATTGCAACAGCGGTACATGCGATTAGGCGCTTCGAAAATGATGAGTTGCCTCAGTTAATCGTTGGGCATGGGGTTCTAGGCCGCTTAGTGGCGAGAATTTGCCAATCCATGGGCGCCGAAGATTTGCGCGTTTGGGAGCAAAATCCGGCTCGCCGAGACAGCAATACGCCCTACCCCGTATTGGATCCCAAGGACGATACGGGCAGTCGCTACGAGCGAATTTGTGACGTATCGGGTGATGCTTCTATTTTAGGATCACTCCTGCCTAGCCTGAGCAAAGGCGGCTGGATCGTTCTAGCCGGTTTTTATCACCAACCCATACAGTTTGATTTCCCAGTTGCGTTCATGTCGGAAGCCACCTTACGCATCGCCGCAGAATGGCAGCCAGAAGATCTTGCGTTTGCCCGAACCTTACTCGCTGAAAATCGAATCGCGGTTCAAGATCTCATCACCCATCAATACACCGCCCAAGACGCTGCGCCAGCCTATGACAAAGCGTTTTCTGATCCCCAATGTTTAAAAATGATTCTTGACTGGAGGGCCGTATGAGTCCCAGCGAAGCACAAGTCTATGACCCAGGCCTAGAGGCTAGTGGCGAACGCGCTGACATGATTGCCAGCTCCACCGCAGAAGCCCCGAAAACGCAGATTATTGCGATTTATGGCAAGGGCGGTATTGGCAAGAGTTTTACCCTCTCTAACCTGTCTTACATGATGGCGCAGCAGGGCAAAAAGGTCTTGCTGATAGGCTGTGATCCAAAAAGTGATACCACATCACTACTCTTCGGTGGCAAGGCGTGTCCGACCATTATTGAAACCGCAGCTGCTAAAAAAGCGGCGGGAGACGAAGTCAGGGTAGAAGACGTGTGCTTTAAGCGCGATGGCGTTTTCGCCATGGAGCTTGGCGGCCCTGAGGTAGGACGAGGTTGTGGCGGGCGCGGCATCATCCACGGGTTTGAAACATTGGAGAAGCTGGGCTTTCACGACTGGGACTTTGATTATGTATTGCTCGATTTTCTTGGCGATGTCGTCTGCGGTGGCTTTGGTCTACCGATTGCCAGAGATATGTGCCAAAAAGTCATCGTCGTGGCGTCCAATGACCTCCAGTCGTTATATGTTGCCAACAACGTTTGCTCAGCGGTGGAGTACTTCCGAAAGCTCGGTGGTAACGTTGGTGTCGCCGGCATGGTCACCAACAAAGACGATGGTAGCGGTGAGGCCCAAGCATT
>QXYP01000371.1 GCA_009886815.1 Halieaceae bacterium | reverse complement strand
TGCGATTGGAACCTTGCTTCTGCACTAGCGGCTCAGAAACTCCCAACTCATTCACTCGATTGCGAATAGTCGTTAAGTTTTGGTCAACCGCATAATCCACAACCTCCTTCATGGTCGCGTCCGTCACCTCGGCAAACAGCTCCCATTTGTCGACGCCATCGACACGATCAAGTAACAGCTCTGGGTAAAGCTCTGCAGTGATTTTTCGCGCGTCTTCGCGGACGGCTTCACTGAGGAAACTCATACCAACACGTTGCCCCTGAAGGCGAACCAAACCGCGAATCCTAGCCTCTCTAAGGCCTCGCTTAATTCCTGCCTCGTACGTCTCCAAGCGCCGTTCTTTGGCAGCCACAACATCGACCTCAAGCTTAAAATGCACGCCGCCGCTGAGATCAAGTCCCAGTTTCATCGGTTGTGCACCACCGCGCTTGAGCCATTCGGGCGTTGTGGGTGCTAAGTTCAACGCAATAATATAAGCATCACCCAATTCGCGACCCAATATCGCCTGGGCTCGAAGTTGATCATCACGCCGTCGCAGTCGAATAAGCGCTGTTTTGCCCGAAGGTTGTATTTCTTCGCCAAAGTGATCGACGTCGGCTGCCTGCAACGCTTCGCTCGCTCGCGTCAAAACTTGATAATCGATGCTCTGTGAACCGCTAGCGCCACCAATTTGCAAGGCAGGATCTGGGGCGTACAAATTGGGGGCTGCATAATACAAGCCAAACAATGCCACGCAGAGAATCAAAAGGTTTTTCCAGAGGGAATAACGATTAAGCATCGAAGTCTCGTAAAGTTAGGTCGTCGCAAACCCAGCGTAAGGCGCGGGGTAGCGAATCATTGGGCGCGCAGTTTAGCGATTGCACGCCCTCATTAATAGGCAGAGGTGGGGACATCAGTCCAATATTTCAACCTAACCAAGCTCTCGCATTGCGAAATAGCCGCATCCAGCCCGAGTCTTCAGGCCAATCTTGAGGTGCCCAAGACAGTTGTGACGTGCGAAATACACGCTCGGGGTGCGGCATCATAATAGTGACCCGCCCGTCCATACTGCTTAAACCCGCGATGCCATTGGGTGAGCCATTAGGGTTGAAGGGATAGCGCTGCGTCACAGCGACAGAATGATCAACATAACGCAGCCCCACCGAGTTTGAATTATTCGCTAGCGCCATCTGATCGTCATTGGCAAAAAGCGCACGCCCTTCGCCATGAGCCACGACAATCGGTAAATGAGAACCCGCCATATCAGACAACAGCACCGAAGGACTCTCCTCAACACGCACCAAGGTCAAACGCGCTTCATACTGTTCGGAAGTATTGCGGGCAAAGCGCGGCCAATGAGCGGCTCCCGGTATCAGTTCACTCAAGTTAGACAGCATTTGACAGCCGTTACAGACACCTAAACTAAAGGTGTCTGTGCGCTCGAAAAATGTCGAGAAGGCCTCACGCAGTTCGGGATTAAACAAAATCGTTTTAGCCCAACCTTCACCCGCGCCCAAGACATCACCGTAGGAAAATCCGCCACAAGCCGCTAAGCCCTTAAAACCGTCTAGGGTCATAGACCCCTGCAGCAAATCACTCATATGAACATCGACCGTGGTGAAACCCGCCCGATGAAATGCCGCAGCCATTTCAGACTGGCCGTTAACCCCTTGCTCTCGAAGAATAGCCACCCGAGGTAAAACCCCAGTAGCGATAAAGGGCGCAGCATTATCACTGCCAGGATCAAAACTGAGCTTGGCTGAAAGCCCGGGATCGTTGTGCAGAATATTGTCAAACTCCTGATCTGCACACTCAGGGTTGTCGCGCAATTTTTGTAGCTGATGGCTTGTCGAGCTCCAGAGCTGCTGTAGCGCCCCACGTTGACTGTCTATCAGCTCAAACCGGGGTGAATTAACCACGACGCGCTGATCTGTGCGGAGCGTGGCGACACGGCGTACACAGCCACTCAAGCCCAATTCAATCGCCAAGGCTTCAATTTGGTGTACGTCGGCGCTGTGAACTTGCAATACGACCCCAACTTCCTCACTGAATAAAGCGGCCAAAGCGGCGGGGCCTTCATCACTGACAGTGACATTAAGTCCAACCCGCGCAGCAAAAGCCATCTCCAACAGCGTGACCAATAAGCCGCCATCAGACCGATCGTGGTAAGCAAGAATCAGATCATGAGACTTTAGCTGACAAACCAACTCAAACAGCGCCTTCAGGTCTGTCGCAGCAACATCAGGTACCTCAGAGCCCAAAGCACCCCAACACTGGGCAAGCACCGAACCACCCAGTCGATTTTGGCCATGACCCAGATCAATAAGCAGCAGTTCGGTATCGTCATTGATCACCAGCTCAGGGGTGAGCGTTGCTCTCACATCGCCGACGGGCGCAAAGGCAGAGACGATGAGAGAGACTGGCGCCGTCACTGACTTGTCCTCACCCTGTTCCTGCCAGCTGGTGCGCATTGACATAGAGTCTTTACCTACAGGGACGGTAATACCCAGCTCGGGGCAAAACTCCAACCCCACAGTCCTTACGGTATCGAACAATATGGCGTCGTTATCATCGTGGCCGGCAGCGCACATCCAATTGGCTGATAAACGAATATCGGCGAGCTGTGCCACGGGGGACGCGAGGATGTTGGTGATGGCTTCCGCAATCGATAGTCGGGCGGAGGCAGGACCACTCAGCAGAGCTACCGGCGTGCGCTCTCCCATGCTCATGGCCTCACCCAGGTGGGAATCCATGGATACGGTTGTTACAGCACAATCTGCGACCGGAACCTGCCAAGGGCCCACCATTTGATCTCGAGCAACCAAGCCCGTCACCGAGCGATCGCCAATGGTAATTAAAAAGCTTTTTGACCCCACGGCAGGAAATTGCAGTACTCGCTCCAGAGCTTCAGCAGGGCGCAAATCCGCTACAAAATCATCACCGCAAAAAGTGCCACGGTGTGCCTCTCGGTGCATTTTTGGCGGCTTGCCAAATAGCAGCGCCATAGGCAAATCAACGGGACGATCTTCAAATTGACTGTCTGCCACCTCTAAATGCAGGGCTTCAGTAGCCTGGCCAACAACCGCGTAAGGACAGCGCTCGCGCTCACAGATGGCCTCGAAGCGAGCAATGTGCGCAGGCTCTATGGCCAGCACGTAGCGCTCCTGCGCCTCGTTACACCAAATTTCCAAGGGGCTCATACCCGGCTCATCGCTGGGAATACTTCGCAGATCGATCCTGCCACCCCGACCCCCATCCTTCACCAGCTCCGGCAAGGCATTGCTGAGCCCGCCAGCTCCAACATCATGAATAAAGGCAATAGGACTATCCTCACCCAGCGCCCAGCAGCGATCAATGACCTCCTGACAACGCCGCTCCATCTCTGGGTTGTGGCGCTGTACCGAGGCAAAATCGAGAGCCTCATCGCTATCACCACTCGCCATTGAGGACGCCGCGCCACCGCCCAACCCAATGAGCATGGCCGGTCCACCCAACACCACCAAGGGAGCACCGGGTTCAAATCCCCC
>QXYP01000370.1 GCA_009886815.1 Halieaceae bacterium | reverse complement strand
ACCGATGCCAATGACGTGGTGTCAAATCAAGATCTGCAGAGCATCGAGTCGTCGGCCCTCGATGCCGACCCGGGACACAACCTCACACTGAAAAAATGCGGGACAGCCCTGCTCAAAGTGTTGTTTTGGGATGTGTATGAATCGAGCCTCTACACCCCCGACGGCACATGGCAAGACGGCATCAGGCCATTTCGTTTGGATATTCGGTACTTACGCACCATCTCTGCGGAAGATCTGGTTAAGCAAACGGGAAAAGAGTGGGCAGAGCAGGGCAAGGCGTCACCCCAGCACACCACTTGGATGGAAGATTTGCGCACATTATGGCCAGACGTCACCAGCGACGACGTGATATCACTCGCCGT
The DNA here is from genome assembly GCA_009886815.1 of Halieaceae bacterium. GTDB lineage: Bacteria > Pseudomonadota > Gammaproteobacteria > Pseudomonadales > Halieaceae > Luminiphilus. The sequence continues at coordinate 7,050 of QXYP01000370.1, read as the reverse complement.
AGATAAAGCCGGCGTGTCGACATTCCTGTTCAACGGAGAAGTCATTGGCAGCCTGTCGGATCCGCAGTTTGGAGAGGATTTTTCAGGCATTTGGCTGGCGGAAAACACCACGCGACCAAAATTGCGTGCTCAGCTTATAGGTACCGCAAAATAAAGGCCTAGGCAGCGAAAATCCGCTAGCTAGGGGCTCCAAGAAACCTTCGTTGCGCCGAAATCAGGCTCTAAAGGCTGCGACTTGCTGCATTGCAGAATCGCCCATGAGCAGAGTCGCTAATTCTTCAAGCCCTGGGTCTGTTAGTAAGGCGTCACGACGCACAACTTGGCTAACTTTAGACCGGCGTCGCATAAAGTCAGATAACTCAACAATCCACTCTCGCTTGGCAATGAGGCGTAGCTCTGCCCGAGTGTATTCCGCTCCCGTCAGCACGTGTTCTGCCTCGGTGATATCAGAGGCTATGTCATCGAGAAGATCGAAAGCCGCCCTGTCATATCGGCGCCAGAATCGGATGGACAGGGGTTCGGAGGCGGTCGGCGGGGTGAGTTTATCGAGCGCCATGGCTTCAGCTCGCGCCATAAATTTTGCCCGACAGCCCGCACCCGACTCCCCATACCATTGCGCGTCTGGATTAGGGACGTCCACGCCAAGGGTGGCAATCACCGAGACCAGCTCATCACCCACATTGAGGCAGTCCGTGAGCTTGCCGCCAAAGACACTAACGAACGCCCGCTTACTGTCGACTTCGATCTGATGCTCTCGAGACAGCTGCACCCAATCACGACCACCGACATCACCAGCGACCGCCAAGGGTCGAACGCCAACCCGCTCGGCGATAACATCGGCCGAGGTCAATGGTTTAGGCAAGTTAAGCAACGCATTCGCATTGGCCAGAACAAAATCTCGATCAGTCGCGGTAACCCCCACAGACGGGTCATCAACCGGCGTATCGGTTGTGCCAATACAAGTCTTGGGTCCCATTGGGATGACAAAAAATAGGCGTCCATCACTGGCAAAAAACGTCAAAACTTTAGCGGCGTCGGTCACCCGGTCGACAATAAGATGAATGCCCTTAGACAGCACGTGGCGGTGTTCGGTAGCAACACCGACAGACTCGTTAAGGAGATCTGTGTTGGGCCCCGTGGCATTAACAATCGTTTTGGCATGTAAGCTAAAGACGCGATCGGTCACTCGATCTCGCAAGGTCGCGCACCAACATGACTGATCAGACAGCCACTGCAATGACTCAACGGCAAGGTAATTAGCGGCAAGTCCACCCGCATCTGCTGCTCGGCGCACAAAATTGAACACAAAACGGGAGTCATTGTCGTAAAGATAGCAGTCTGAGTATTCCAAACCCCCAACCACACCCTCAGCCGCGACAACCGGGGCTTCCTGTCGAATCTTGCCCGGTGTCAGGTAACGAGGCGCCGCCATTTTGCAGTTTCCCATGAACCAGTACAGCAGCGCGCCCAACCACACAAAGATCGACCACATGCGAAAACCTTTGCCAATACTGGTAAAGAACCGAATCTCACGAACCGTTGATGGGTATGCATCCATTAACCGATTTCGAGACCGACAGAGTTTACGCACAAGGCGCCATTCACCCGACTCGAGGTATTTAATGCCGCCCCAGGCTAAATTGCTCGAGTGAGAACTGACACCGCCGGCGAAGTCTCCGCGATCGACGACGCCAACTTTGGCACCACAACCCGCCAGAGCTGCCGCTGCAACAGCACCATTAATACCGGCTCCCACCACCAAGGTGTCCAGAGTGGCATTTTCCAGTGCCGCAAGGGACTGCTCGCGTGCTGGAGGGGAGTGTAAAGAGGCGGGTTTGTCCTCAGACATGTTCATAAACTCTTGAAATACGGCGAAGTCGTTGTCGGTTAGTAGCGTAGCAGGCCGATGAGATTGTGCCACGACACCCAGAAGCGTTAATAGTATTTTGGGAGTACCTTTGTCATGACCACAAGCGTGGACAAGCTCTCTTATAGACCGCAAACTCCCCCATCTGTCCCACAATCATGGCGTTTTCATGCTGCAGCAAACCAACGAACACTACCGCGGACTGACTTACCCATGGGGGCGTCAACAGGCGCCAGAACCCCTAAAGCCTTTCCCTGTTGCCGAGGGTGTTTGGTGGATACGCATGCCCATGCCCATGGCACTCGATCATATTAATTTGTGGTTATTAGAAGATGGCGATGGCTGGACCGTGGTCGATACGGGTTTGGCATCGGAGGATTCTCGGGCAGTCTGGGAGGGGCTATTCAAGGACTTTATGGGCGGAAAGCCCGTCCATAGAGTTATCTGTACCCACATGCACCCCGACCATATTGGCCTGGCCGGCTGGCTCTGCGAGCAATTTGATTGTCCTCTTTGGATGACACGTGAGGAATACGTCATGTGTCAGCTGATGGCGAGCTACACCGGTCAGGATGCACCGAAAGCTGGCGTCGATTTTTACCGAGGGGCGGGCTTTGATGACAATCAGCTCGATCAATACCGTCGGCGTTTCGGAACCTTTGGCGCCATGATGGCACCCATGCCTCACTGTTTTCGACGGATGGTCGACAGGGAAACTATTACCATTGGTGATCGCTACTGGCAGGTGATTGTCGGGTCAGGACATTCCCCGGAACACGCCTGTTTATACTGCCCAGCCCTGAAAATTCTTATTGCTGGAGATCAGGTACTCCCAAGGATTACCCCCAATGTCTCGGTCTTTCCAACAGAGCCCGAGGGCAATCCACTCGCAGAGTGGATGGACTCAAACGCGCGCCTATTGAGCATTTTACCCAATGACCTTCTGGTGCTACCGGCCCACCAAAACCCGTTCCACGGGTTACACATTCGCATTAACCAAATCATTGATAGCCACCGACAAGGTTTGCAATCGGTGTACGACTACGTCTCCGAGCCCAAACGTGCAGTGGACTGTTTTCCCAGTTTGTTCACCCGTGAGATCACCGATAAGTTAATTGGCCTGGCGACGGGGGAAACCCTCGCTAACCTGAACCTGTTACTGCAACGTGGCAATATCCATAAAAAGACAGACGAGGCGGGCGTGCACTGGTACACCCAAAACCCCGACGCACGTTATATCGATAATGATGAAAATGTTCCTATCGCGACTTAAAGCGCTGGTATTTCGCTACTACTATCGATTTGTCAGCGCGAAGGCCTGGCGTGACGGCCCGTCTGAGCAAAATGTATCGACCAGTACGCTGATACTGCCCATCGACGACCGACCGATCCGCGCCCGTATGTATCATGGGCGTGAGGACCACCCCATCATTATTTATTTTCATGGTGGCGGGTGGGTCATTGGCGACCTCGACACCCACGATCCATTTTGCCGCGCACTAGTAGAAGCAACCCACTGCACCTTAATGTCTGTCGACTATCGATTAGCACCGGAGCACCCCTTTCCGGCCGCTCACGACGATTGCTTTCAGGCCACTCGCTGGATTTTAGATAACCTGAACACATTGGCACCGAACAACGGCAAAGCCATTATTGCTGGAGACAGTGCTGGGGGTAATTTGGCCTTATGCACGCTGGCCTCAATGCCCGAGGAGCCACGACTCGTCGGTAGCATCACGCTTTACCCGGCGACAGAGCATTACTTGCACGGCTTCCCATCCTTTAGTGAGCACGCCCGCTCCAAGCCTCTGACAGCCTCTATCATGCGCTGGTTTTTCGATACCTATATGGGCGACATTACCCCGGCAGACCCGGCAGCCAAGCTGATATTTCTTAACAGACGCACCGACTACCGTAACTTTCCCCCAAGTTTAATTATTACGGCAGAACGCGATGTCCTGAGAGATGACGGGCGACGCCTGAGCATTCGTATGCGACAAGCGGGGGTCGATGTCACCTATCATCACTATGATGACGAAGCTCACGGATTCGCGTGTTCAGAAGGCCCAACCGACGGGCATCAGCATTTCATCAGCCTCGCCAGCGAGTGGCTAAAACCCTTTTCCACTAAGCCGTAATCGATTTTAGCACCTGCTCAACATCAGGCGCCGTGAGAATTCTTGGTGAAAAATAGCCGTCACTTTCTTCCAAAGCGCGCTCAATAATTTTTTCATAATCTGCCGCTTTGATGGCCTCGGAGTTGCCCGGCAACCCTACACTCTCTCGCAGAGATTCCATGGCATCGATCGCAGGCGCAGCGCCTGAGACACCCATCAAGGGTGCCAGCTCTTCAAGGCGGGCCGTTGCAGAGTTTCCGAAAACCCGCAAAACATGAGGCAGAACCATTGCGTTAGCGACGCCGTGGGGCAAGTGATAAAACGCACCAAGCTGGTGAGCAATCGCGTGGACCGCGCCCACATTCACCTGATTAATGGCGACACCGCCATAATAAGCCGCCATCGACATTCCCAATCGCGCCTCTGGATCGCCGGGTTCTGCCATGACCCGCGGCAGCCAATGGGCTACGCCACGCACACACATTCGCGCCGTTTCTGCACTGGTACCTCTACTCCAAATGCCAATATAAGCCTCTACACCATGGGTCAACGCATCGAGCCCCGTGGCCGCAGTAATTGCCGGGGGTAACGCCAGCAAAAGATTGGAGTCGAGCGCTACCGCAACCGGCAAAAGGGCTGCGCCGCTAATTACAACCTTGCTCTGATCGCCCTCGTGGGTAATCACGGCTCCCATGGTTGCCTCACTACCGGTGCCCGCTGTCGTAGGAATGGCATAAAGCGGCGCTGCGGTCTCAGGCGCTTTATTGATACCCGCCCATGACTCAGGATCGTCCGAAGAATCAAGGGTGGCTGCGATGATTTTGGCGGCGTCCATCGATGAGCCACCGCCCACCGCGAGGATAGCGGTGCAGGCCTGCTCACGTAATATTTGCGCACCTTCACGGACCTGCGTGAAGGTGGGATCTGGCTGAACGCCGTCGTACCAGACCAGATCGATACCCGCTTTGATAAGGGTCTCGCAGGCTTGATCTACCAGCCCAAGCTCTCGCAAGGGCTTATCTGTGACAATCAGTACGCGCTGATGGCCACTCTCTACGATGCGCTGACAGAGATGATTAGCACTGCCCGGGCCCACCAGCGCAAAGTGGGGTGCCGTCGATTTGTCACCAAACAATAACCGCGCCATTGTAAAATTGAAACGTCGTTTAGCGCTGCGAATGAACATAGGTTTAGCCACAAAATCCTCCCGGATAATCGTCTTAAGTGGTGCACATTACCCCCCAACACGCCCTCATTACTACACTCAATTTAGCAGTGCGAATTTGAGCACTTACGTTATGCTTTGTTAATTGAAAAAGTAGGAAGGACTATGCGCCGTCAGTATATCGACATTGAAAACTCCGACACCCTATCTTTAAAGGACGATACTTTAGCCGCCCCAGCTGCTGGGGAAATCGCGATCACTGTAGATTTCGCTGGGGTTAACCGCGCGGATATCCTACAACGCTTGGGGCTTTATCCTGTTCCTGACGATGCCTCACCCATTTTAGGCCTTGAGGTTGCGGGGCAGGTCGCAGCTTTGGGAGCTGACGTTCAGGGGTTTGAAATCGGCGATCGTGTCGCGGCACTGGTGCAGGGCGGCGGGTACGCGACCGTCGCCATCGCCCGAGCCGACCATACGCTGCAACTGCCGTCCAACATCGATACGCGCGACGGTGCCGCACTCCCCGAGGCGCTGCTGACGGTATGGCACAACGTATTTACCCTTGGAAACCTTAAATCTGACGAGACACTGCTGGTCCACGGGGGTGGCAGCGGTATTGGCACAATAGCCATTCAAATGGCTAAGGCTTGGGGTGCTCGGGTAGTAGCGACCGCAGGCGGATCCGATAAATGCGCCCGGGTTCGTGCCCTAGGGGCAGATTTTGTGTTGGATTACCGCAGTGATACCCTCATTGATGATTTTAAACATGCCGACCTTGCCGGTGCTATCGATGTGACATTGGACATGGCAGGCGGGGATTTCATGCCGATGAATTTTGAGCTAGCGGCGCCCGATGGACGCATTGTCTGCATCGGTGTCATGCGTGGTTCTAAAGCTGAGATCGAGCTGTTTCCAATACTCATGAAGCGTTTAACACTGACGGGTAGCACATTGCGCGGATTGGGCATGAAAGGGCGCGCTGACGGCTTTAAGGCCTTGCAGAAGGCAATGATGCCAATGGCGGCAGCGGGTCATATCGAGCCTTATATCGATACCGTTGTCCCGCTATCCGAGGCCATGTCAGCTCAGACCCGCATGCAATCGGGTGAGCACTTTGGAAAAATCTTGCTGGATTGCCGGCAAACTTAACCTGAGAGGCTAAATTCAAAATGGCAAATAGCACCCTCAAATTACTGCTGCTGGCCGCTATTACACTACTGTCGGGATGCCGTCTGGAAGTCATTGTGCCAGAAGGCGGGCGCGTTACCTCCGCGTCTGGCAACTTTGACTGCAGTGAAGCATCTACCTGCCAAGAAAACATTACCAACGGCAGCTTCGAGGAAACGTTTACCGCGGTCCCCAGCACCGGCTATCGGTTTGTCGGCTGGGGCACTGAGGCACAAAAACGCTGCCAAGGGCCGTCCGAAAGCTGCACACTAAGTCTTAAGGCCTTACCCATTTCATTGCGAAACCGCATCCTGAGCTCCGATTCTGTCATTCGATTGCGCCCCATTTTTGAGGCGACAGACGCGCCCCAAGAAGTTTCTGTGTCAGGCGGCCTCAGTGTTCTTGAAGTCGCAATACTCGACACGGACACCAATAATCCAGAGAACTTTTTTGCCCCAAACGACTCGATTGAACTTGCCCAAGTACTCCCTAACCCGGGTACGGCGGGTGGCTATCTAAATTTGCCCGGAGAAGGCGCTGCAGGGAATACGCTGGATGCCGGTGATCCGGAAGACTTTTACAAAATTGAGGGTGAAGCGGGCGATGTTGTGACACTTTTTGCCTCTGACTACGTAGATTCAGACCTTGATTTATACCTTTATGATAATGAAGGCATGTTGGTCTCAGACAGCATGGGTACAGGAGAGGTGGAAGAACTCACCATACCCGAGGCC
>QXYP01000037.1:5706-5929 GCA_009886815.1 Halieaceae bacterium | reverse complement strand
TTGGGGCTTGGGGCTTGGGGATTAGCGATGAGAGTAAAAGCAAACCGCCAATGAGATTGTGCGGTGGCGCCTACGCTGTCGACTCACAGCGCGCACGCCTTCCCCGGGGGTGTCATTAAGCGGCCTATAGGCCGTTGGTTACAGAGCGTCGATCACCTCGCGCAAGGCGGCCATAAACTGCGCACCCACGGCGCCATCGATCACGCGATGGTCGCAAGACAGG
>QXYP01000037.1:0-5696 GCA_009886815.1 Halieaceae bacterium | reverse complement strand
AATAATGGCGGTAAATTCCGAAATACCGTACATGCCCAAATTAGACACGGTGAACGAGCCGCCACTAATATCTTCCTTGGTCAGGCTATTAGTCTGTGCCTTCTCGGCCAGGGCGCCGGTAGCCTGAGCCACCTCAGCGGGCGACTTGGCCTCAACGCTTGGAATGGTTGCGGGGTACAGGCCGTCATCGGTGGCAATCGCCACGGCAATATGAGCGGCCTCAAATTGGTGAATGTCATCACCCACCAAATTCACATTGACCCGGGGCTCACGCATCAGCGCCTGGCCAACACACCACACCAATAAATCATTAACCGACACCTTGGTGTCGCCACTGTCATTCAGCGTTTTACGATGGGCCATAAGACCATCGAGGGCGTAATCGGCACTGAGGTAAAAATGAGGGATGGTCTGTTTGGCCTCGGTCAACCTTCTCGCAATGGTCTTGCGCGTTGGCGAGAGTGGAATCACCTGCACACCCGCAGCGGCGTCGTTACCACCCGCTGCGTCCCTCACATCTTCATCGGTAATTCGACCCCGTCGCCCGGTACCGGTCACCGTACTGAGATCTACGTTGAGCTCGTCGGCAAGCTTGCGTACCGAAGGTGAAGATCGGGTATAGGCATCGCTCGTTTGCACCGCAGGTTTGGCAGGCTCTGGGGCTGCCTGGTCGGGCGCATCACTGGTTTCCCCACCGGCATAACTGCCAATAAAGGCATCGATATCGGCATCACTCACCGCAGCAGGTGCAATAACGCCCAACAGAGCACCCACGGGGTGGGCGTCACCGGGCTCGGCAAGAACACGGCGCAAAACGCCTTCTACCGGCGCTTCCCAGACATTGACAATCTTGTCCGATTCCATCTCAAACACTTCATCGCCCTTGGCAACCGCATCACCCTGAGACTTGTTCCAGGTCGTAATGGTGCCTTCCACCATTTCAATGCCCCACTTGGGCACCGCAATCGGATAAATATCGCTCAACGTTTTAATCCTCGAGGTCAGACAGCTTCAGGCCATAGTGGCTTTAATAGCCGCTTTAATTTTAGGAATGTCAGGTAAGTACGCCGCTTCGAGCTCGGGTGAGAATGGCGTTGGGCTATGGGGCGCACAGACCTGCTTAATGGGACCTTTCAAACTGGCGAAAGCCCGGTCAGCCGCAAGCCCGGCAATATCAGCGGTGAGTCCACAGCGTGGTGGCGCTTCATCGACAACCACCAACCGACCCGTTGCCTCTACCGATTCCAAGATGGCATTTTCATCCAGCGGTGACGTGGTTCGGGGGTCAATCAGGTCGCAACTAATGCCCTCGGCAGCCAATTCGTCGATCGCTGCCGCGGCTTTGGGCACCATTTGACCAAAGGCGACCACGGTCACGTCGTCACCTTCGCGCACAAAGGCCGCCTCGCCAAAGGGAATGGTATACATTTCATCGGGCACTTCGCAGGCTTCCTGATAAAGCACCTTGGGCTCAAAAAACAGCACCGGATCGTCATCGGCAATGGCCGACAACAGCAAACCTTTGGCGTCGTAGGCATTAGAAGGCACGACAACTTTAATGCCGGGGAACGAGGTCATCACCTGATACATGGCCTGGCTATGCTGGCCCGCAGCGCTAAAACCACCGCCCGCTGAAAAACGAATCACTGCGGGGCAACGGCTCTTGCCGCCAAACATGTAACGGAATTTCGCCATTTGGTTAACGATCTGATCCATACAGACGCCAATAAAATCAGCAAACATAATTTCGGCCACGGGGCGCATGCCCACCAAAGCCGCTCCTGCTGCGGCACCCACAATCGCCGATTCGGAAATCGGAGTATCAATACAGCGATCGGGCCAACGGTTGTAAATGCCGGTGGTCACGCCAAACACACCACCCACAGAGCCCACTTCTCCAGCACTGCCCTGGCAGCCGGCGACGTCCTCACCAATCACGAAAACCGACTCATCCTGCTCCATGGCCTGGTGCAGGGCTTCGTTAATCGCATCGCGCATCGTTTTCTGAGACATGCTCTATTCTCCTCAGGCGCCTGCGCCGTAATTAATGTAAACGTCTTGTGTCACTTGTTCCGGGGTTGGCCGGGCCGCCGCCTTGGCATCGACCACCGCCTGCTCGATCTCAGCCATCACTTCGGCATCGATCGCATCGAGCACGTCGTTACCGACCTCTCCCGTCTCTACCATGCGGGCGCGAAAGTTCTTCAAACAGCAGTGGTTTTCTCGCAGATCATCGAGCTCGCCCTCACCGCGATAATGCTGGGGGTCGCCCACAAAGTGACCGTGATATCGCCCTTGCTCAGCAAAGACACCCGCCGGTCCATTGCCAGCCCGGGCATGGGCAATCGCTTTGCCCGCCGCTTCATGGACGGCAAAGAAATCTGCACCATCGGCAACAAACACGGGGAAACCAAAGGCTTCGGTTCGGGCTTTTAGGTCGTCGCAGCCCACGGCATAACTAATATTGGTGTGCTCAGAGTAGTAGTTGTTTTCAATGACAAACACCGCCGGGGCCTGCAGCACCACCGCCATATTCATGGCCTCGAAACAGGTGCCCTGATTCACCGATCCGTCGCCCGAAAAAGAAACCGCCACCTTGCCGTTTTTACGTATTTTTGCCGCCAGTGCCGAACCCACGGAAATCGGCGGTCCACCCGCCACAATGCCATTGGCACCGAGAATGCCCTTATCAATGTCGGCAACGTGCATTGAGCCGCCCTTACCTTTGCACAGCCCCTCGGAGGAACCAAAAAGCTCTTTCATCATGCCCGAGACTTCAGCGCCTTTGGCAATACAGTGCCCGTGTCCCCGGTGGGTAGAAATGATGGTGTCACCCGTATCGAGGTGGGCGCAGACACCCACAGCGTTGGCTTCCTGACCGGTGTAGAGGTGGGTAAATCCGGGGATCTGTCCGTTCATGATCTCGGCGTTTACCCGCTCTTCAAATTCACGAATGGTCTTCATTAACCGATAAGCGTTGCTCAGGGCTTGTGTTGGAATGGACACGCGCACCCTCCTCTGTGGGTTTAAAATTATTGTGAGGTACCAAGTCAGGGGGCCCTGTTTACGGTCTAAGACCGTTTGGCACTGCTTTCAGGCTCCTGATTAGGCTCTAAGCTAACCGCTCCATAAAAAACCGTCAAGCGTGAATGTTTTAATGCATTTTCTTGCTCATTGCCACCTTAGGGCTATGCATCGAGTTTTTGGTGCGGGCCGAATCAACGCGCCCCCAAGGTAAAGCCGTCATGAAAAACAGTTCGGTGAATACTGTGGCGTTAAGCGTGTGATACAAAGCGCACACCAGACTTACTGAAGCTACTGGCACGGTTGTCACCAACGGCCGGTAGGCGTCAGTCTGGCTGGATAAAAGGCAGGGCTATTGTTACCGACTACTGATCGGTGTTCCCTGGGGGTGCGTAACCTTAGCTCATTAACGGTAGACTCCAGCAATGCCCACTACCCACACTTTTTACACATGCCTTGGTCTACTGGCGCTGCTCTGCCAACTGCTGTTGCCTAACACCAGCCGAGCCGCCGACGAGGATTGGATCTTGAGCAAGCACTACGACGGAAAGCGCTTTCACAACAGCAACGGCAGCGATAAACACCTGGGTGACGTTAGCCGTTTCCTTTGGACCAGCCTGTCTAATGAGAAGCCCTGGCCGAAATGGCTGGAGAACCCTCCCGCTGACATCATTGCCCCCCGGGTCACTGAGGGCCTGCGCGCCACCTATATCAACCACGCCACGGTGCTCATTCAAGTCGCCGGTCTCAACATACTCACCGACCCGGTGTGGTCTAAACGCGTGAGTCCGGTGGCTTTTGCCGGACCTAAACGTGTGAGAGCGCCCGGCATTCCGATTTCAGATTTACCCGAAATCGACCTAATTTTGATCAGCCACAACCACTACGATCATCTCGATACAAAAAGCCTCAAAGCGATTCGGGCGCAACAAGACCAAGCGCCGCTCATTATTAGCGGGCTAGGCAACCAAAAACTGCTGCGCAAACTGGGTTATGACACCGCCGTTGAGCTCGACTGGAATGAATCAAGAACATTGGGAGAAACCACGATCCATTTTGTCGAGTGTCAGCACCGGTCAGGCCGGGGGGTGTTCGATCAAATGAAAACACTGTGGGGATCCTTTGTCTTGGAGACCCCCGAGGGCAATGTGTATTTTGCCGGTGACACCGGCTATTCGCCACATTTCAGCGCGCAGGGCGAGCGCTGGGGACCCTTTGCGCTGACCCTGCTACCGGTTGGTGCGTATGAGCCCCGCTGGTTTATGAAAGACGTACACCTGAACCCCGAAGAGGCCGTTCAAGCGCATGTCGACCTCCAAAGCCAACAGAGCCTGGGCATTCACTTTGGGGTTTTTCAACTGACCTGGGAAGGGATTGACGAACCGTTACAAGACCTGGAATCGGCACTCAGTGATCGAGGCTTGGCCCGCGATACCTTTTGGGTGTTGGAACCTGGCCAAGCTGCCGCCCTTGAGCAACGCTGATCCACAGGGACAGGGTCACTGCCACCAAAATACTTCGGCAATAAATGTCACTTTAACGACCCAAGCCTTTACTCCAACCCCACTCTAGTGCGCGCGTCTGACGCGACCCTTGGCATTGGCGCCTGGCTGACAAAGTGATCTTTAAGGGCCACCAGCACCGGCGCCATGGCCGATTTCGATTCGTCGAGGGTCAATCCCAACCGCACGACAACGAGCTCAGCGTCAGGAATCACCACAACAAACTGCCCTGAATTTCCCCCGGAGTGAAAGGTATTTTCCGGCAGGCCCGGGAAGATACGCTGGCCGGTATTTAACCAAAATCCCAAGCCGTAATTTGCACCGCCCGCGCCCGCACCGGGGGTTACGGCTGTTCGCTGCCAGTCTTGAGACAACAGCGCGTCCCCACCCTGCCAGGCATCGAGCCACCATTGCCCCACCCGCGCCCAATCACGCGCCGTCAGGTTGGCAAAGCTTGAGCCCACCTGAAAGCCCGCCACATCGGGCTCCAGCAGGGGTTCGGTTAGGGCCAGTGGCGCATAAACTTCACGCTGCAACCAATCTATATAGGGTTCGTCTCCCAGCGTATTCTGCCAAAGGAACGACACAACGTTGGTATCACCGCTGGAATAAGAAAACACCTCGCCCGGTTCGTGTCGCTGCCCCAACCCCACAGGCACCTGCCACATTGGCGCATGGCCATAGAGCATCTCGGTCACATCGTCACCGGGAAAGTAGCGCTCTTCAAAATCGAGGCCGCTGGTCATCGACATTAAATGCTGGAGGCTCATAGCTTCAGAAAGCCCGGCAAAGGTCTTAGCTTGCACGCCCAACGCTTCAAGGCGCGCGGCGACGTTGTCGGTGAGAGCCATTTTCCCTTTGGCAACCTGAATGCCCACAAACGAAGCCATCAGGCTTTTATTCATGGACCACCCCTGTAATCGGGTTGCAGGGGTCACTGGCGCGGCATAACGCTCAGCCACGAGCTGCCCTCGATGCATGACGACCATCGCCAGAGTATTGCGCCCACCGGCGGGAGGCTCGGCAAAGGCGCCGTCGAAAATTGCGGCGAGGGTATCTGGCACGGGTGCTACCGGCTCGGTAACGGCTTGAGACTTCATGAGCGCTACCCCAGGGGTAGCCTCCGTAGCCGCGGAGGGGTCGGCTGCCAGATTTTCATCGACCTCGCCG
>QXYP01000369.1:26917-27585 GCA_009886815.1 Halieaceae bacterium | reverse complement strand
ATGGCTCGGGAAGAGCGACGCTCGACCTGGTAAGGTGTGTTTGGCCAAAGAAGCGGATCAAAGGCCACAATGTGCGCGTTGATTGAAGTCGGTCATTTGCGTGACCAGCCGGCCCAGCAGCCGCTGTTTCTGAATGAACGAATTCAATGGGTAGGGTTGTTAAAATCCTATGGTTATTTTTCGGTGCTGCAAAGCGCGGCGCTTTAATATTTCGAAGAGGATCAACCATGAAATACATTGCACTCGCCTTATCGCTGCTGGTAACAAGCATGGCCTATGCGGGCCATCACGAAGACAGCGAATTCTCAGAAAATATTGCTACGGCTAAAGCCGGTTACGATGCCTTTAATGCCGGAGATATGGAGGCGTGGCGCGCCGTGCAAGCAGAAGACACCATTTGGACAATTCAAGTGGGCTTACCCTATACCGGAACCTACATAGGGCCCGCTGCTGTCGAGGCGGGTATCTTTGCGCCCATTGGCAAGATGTGGCCCGAATTCAAAGTTGACCCCATTAACTTTTATGAGTCAGGTGACACGGTTTTTGTGCACGTACACATGACCGCAGAGGGCCTCGATACCGAGTCTATCCATATGATCAAAATTCAGGGTGGCAAGTACGTGGCTTTCCAACCTTTCGATGACTCTGCCGCCATGTTGAGGGCAGCG
>QXYP01000369.1:24285-26907 GCA_009886815.1 Halieaceae bacterium | reverse complement strand
AAGTCACCGCGATCACCTTCAGGCACTTTTCCCTCGCCTTGATTGGGTTTATAAGGTTACTCATGTCAGTCATCGCTGTGAGCTAGAACATCGTGGAACGAGATAACCTGGGTTTTGACGCTCCGGCACCGGTTGATCACCCCGTGCGGGCAAGCCTGCCTGCAGGCGCAGGCACGGGCCCTGCTATTGGAGAGCGCCTGCCTGATTTTGAACTTCCCGACGCCTTCGGCAGGCAGATTCGCTTCCATGACGATCGCGGCAACGCGAAAGCTGCGCTGGTCTTTTATCGATCTGCTGTCTGGTGACCCCCCTGCTGGACGCAGCTCGGGGAGTTGCGAAGTGCTCACGCCAAGTTTGAAGCCAACGGTATCAAACTCTACGCAGTATCTTATGATGATCCGAAAGCCCTTCGGGAGTTTGCGGAAGCTCAGGGGATCACTTACCCCCTGTTATCTGATCAAGACTCTACTGTCATAAAGCAATACGGTATTTTGAATACGCAGGTCTCCCCAGACGATGCGTTCATTTACGGTATTCCCTACCCCGGCGTCTTTGTCTGCGATGAAGACGGCCTGGTAGTTTCAAAGTTCTTCCATGACTCGTATAAAAAGCGAGAGAGCCCAGAAGCTTTCATTGATGCTGCACTGGGTCACATACAGATTGAAGAAGAGGTACCCCAGACCTCTGGGGGTGACGAGGGTATAGCAATCACGGCGGCCGTTCGTGGCGGCAACAGCAGTTTGCGTCAGGGCATCATTCGCAATCTGGTGGTTCGTTTCGCCCTCAAAGATGGCTTACATCTCTATGGTGAGCCCGTGCCCACGGGGCTGACCGCTACTCAAGTCACGATTCTTGGCCCTCAAGATCTGCAATCACTGCCGACCAAATGCCCGCCGACAACGCCGTTGTATCACGAAATAATGGACATCAACCTCAATGTGTGGAGCGACGAGGTAACCATTGTTGTGCCCTTTTACCCCGCAGGAGATCTCGCTACCGAGGCTGTGGCACCGGCAACAACGGCGGCCTCGATAGACTTCGAGGTACGCTATCAGGCCTGCAACGAGACGGAATGTTTGCTTCCTCGAACCGAGCGCTTTTCTATTGACCTTCCGCTGGGTGTGGTCGATATACCCAGCCTTTAGATACACCGCAGACACGGTCAGCGAGGGGAAAATTACGACAGCACCCGCGATGCGTCGGGCTCCTATGGCGGAAGATCCCAGCGAATCCGCTTCGGTTGCTAAAACTCATGTGGAAAACCCAACAATTAAAACGGTCTGCCCGTAAGCGTCACGACGGGTAACCACAAGGGCGACATGGCACTACACCCACTGCAGCGCAATCTTAGGCAGGAACACAGGTAAATTACGTGTCGAAATGCGCCCGCATAGCGGCCAGGACCACCGAAGGATCGGATCGCCGCTGATAATTCTCAGAGAGATCCATCCAGAGAACCTTACCGTCGCGGTCAACAAGAAGCGTGGCAGGCACCGGCAAGGCGACGGGAGCGTCGCCTGGGGGGGCAGCGTGGAAGCCGGTATTGCGCAGTCCGAAAGCGTCCGTCACGGTCAATTGAACATCGGATAACATGCGTGCCTGTAATCCATGCAGATGCCGCTCTGCTGCAATATCTTCGGGCGCGTCTGTGCTGACGGTAACCACCCTCACATTGCGCTGATCAAACTCTGCACGCAGTTCCTCAAGCCGACGTAACTCGCCGACACAGTAGGGTCACCAGTGAGCTCTGAAAAATTTGATCAACACCAAGTGGCCGTGAAGGGCTTTGGAATCGAAAACCTCCCCCTCATCGTCCAAGGCTGCAAAGCCTGGAATCACGTCACCGACTGCAATCGCTTGCTCGGCGTCAACGCTTTGAGCACTCATCGCAATCGTAAAAGTTAGAAATGAGCTGATCACAATGGCTGCTGCAGGTGGCACAGCACCCACCCAGCTTGTGCCTTTGAAATATGCCGTAACCCCAAGGGTAGCTGCTGCAAGAAATGCTACAACAAAACCTGTGCGATCTTCGGGTAGGCTCACCTGACGAGCGAAGTAAAACCACAGTGCCGCGGTACCCGCAGCAAGGGCAAAAGCAGCAAGTCCGAACTTAGTCCCTGTTCTCATTCGCGCGTGACCCAGCTAAACCTTAAGAGACATTACAAAAAACTTTATTGGACCGCAAGACTGCAAAGCCTCTCCTGAAAAGTGCCGGGGCTGGGCTGGGATCGCAACAACGTAAGTACAACGTCAAACATCCGCATCGCATTAAAAGGAAAGCACCTGCAAAGAGAAAGTTATTGGGCCCATGAACACTAGCTCAGCGTCATCACCGTTACAGACACGTACAGTCAGTGATTTTGGCGCTTTCCATGGGCCTGCGCGAGCCCGCTTTACTCGTCGTCTAGAAGGCTCACCGCATCTCTTATTTTCTGCAGGGGCGACACTCGATTTTTATACCAAATAGGCGAAGACCAAACCCTCTCCTGAAGCGTCTTGGGTAAATCTGGGCGGGGCTCAACCCCGGCTTTTACAGCATCCCAAGTTGACCATCGGCAGGTTGGATTCTCCAGCACTCGCACGTAATAAAACGCCTCTTGCCCCGACTCAAAGTCGGGATCT
>QXYP01000369.1:10578-24275 GCA_009886815.1 Halieaceae bacterium | reverse complement strand
TTGCCAAATGGTTTTCAGCTCAGCAGCACCTAAATCGGGGGTTATTGAGCAATCAGCAAGACTAACGCGAGCACCGTTATCGGGACAGCGATGGGTTTCTGGATCGACAGAAAGCCCGTCACTGCAGGCCACGTCATAAACCTGTTCAGCGTGCTCACCGTCTTTCACATAACCCTTAATCACCTGAGCGCGTTGTAGTGGCACACCGCCGATAGCGTCACTGACAGCCCAGACCAAAAACTGCGGCGCACTGTCACCCTTGGCGAAGAGATCAGAACCCATACTGACACCTTGGGCATAGGCATTTTTCGCCATCTCAGGGTCATCGATAATGGCAGGATCAAAGTCATAACCCCCAAAAAACCGAACCTTCATGCGCGGCCCGCTGGTGGCAAAGGTTTCCTTCCGGCGGAAGGCATCGTAAATCGCCTCACGGGTATTTTCTTCGGCCCAAACACCGGCCACCCCAGAAGCGCCCCAAGTGGCGAACGTAGAGAGAGTCAAATAGTCCTTGCCGTCGACTTCCTTCAGAAAATCCGGGGCGTTGTACTTAATAATAGTGCGCATCAAAAACGAAGCAGGCACTGAACCACGCATTTCTGGGGTACCGTCTAACAGGCCTACTTTGGAATAAAAATTGGCCTCGTCGTCAGATATGGCACCCGTATGGGTGTCGCTCGCGCCAACAAAACCAAATTTGTAGGGATTGGTGATTCCCGACTCAGACATCGCCATGCCGCGCAGCAGCCCATCTCGGGCGTAACTTCCGGGCGCAATGCTGTCTAAGGTTGTAGCAACCCGAAAGGGCATCAGTTCAAAATCGGCCCACTCATCGGTTTCTGACAATAAAGGATGGGTCTCAGAGGTGCCTTTGACTTGGGTAATTTCTACCAGTGGTTCATTGCGCATGCGCTGATCGGCATAGGCATCATCCATGGGGTCGCCCGCCCAATCAGCCAGCGCAAACATCGCACCATTGGAGCCATTGGAGTTGTGAGGAATCGCCAAACTCTCAACACCCTGCTCACGCAAATCGTCCATCCAGTCCCATAAGCCCTCAGGGTTCTGGGAGTGAAAGCGTGAAAAAGGCACCTCCGGCAGGCGATCGGTGCCCTGAAAAATAACGTTGCGATGCAAGTTACCCATCTCATCGGTCGATGAGGTGTACTCGTAAGCTGCAAAGGTTGTGAACTTGCCCGGCTGATTGTACTGGTCAGCGGCGTTGATACTGTCCGCCCAGGCTGACCGAGTAACAGCTTCGAGCTCAGCCTGATCCAGATTGCCAGTGACTAAGCCAGCCACCACATCAGGCAGAAACGTGGCGAAGGCCGTCTGTCGGCCAAAGAAGCTGAACGCGCCATAATTATCGGGAGCATTGATGTCATTTATGGGTTGCGCCACAGCAGTTTTAGAAAAGTTCGTCGTGGTATCTGCAGCTTCTTTCAGCAAACCCATAAACATGGCGTGGTCGGTCACCGCATAAAAATCGAGAGGTTGTCGTAATTGCATTTCATAGCCCGACGGGTGAGCAAGGGGCTCGCCCTTAGCATAGCGATAAGCATCGTAGGGCGTCGCGGTCGTGCCAAACGCGTAGGCGTCGAAAGAGTAACCCGTGTGAACGTGTAAATCGCCAAAGTAGGCGTTGCGCTCAGCGCTGTACTGACGTCGCTCGACCACTGTGTTGTTTATATCGAGTACCTGATTGGGAATATTCGCCCGGGCAGACATTGTTTCGCTAATGTCTGGGCCCTGCTCCATACAGGCGCTAAGAGCTATTAAGAGCGGTAACCCCAAATATTGAGTACGCATTGCGATCAACCTCATTGACTTACCTTTTTAATTATTAGAGTTCTTTAGTGTGCAAACGAAAAGCCGGGGCGACAGACTGTGGCGCCGTAAACCCACAGATTCTGAGTTTAGCCACCGAAAGAGCTGCAGCCAGAAACCTTGAGAACCTTCTTTCACACTGGAACATTATACGCACAGTGGGCTCTGGCACATCAGCCGTGCGAGGTATTGCTGTCGACCGGGAGCCGCTGCCTGTATTTCATCGTGATACTGAGTTGCTAGCGTTCGCTACCACAAAGGCATAAAGCGCTTTAATCAACAGCACCTAAGTTCCGCCTAGCTCGATACGCCAGAACTTACCGCGGCTAACTACGCCTACTCAGCTCAACGTTAATAATGGCCACTCCACGCCAGTGGCTCGCCCACCGATCGCTCTTCCTCGTTAAGAATGATTACGCCATGCTCTTGGCGCAACTCACTAATAGGTCTGTCTAACCACGCCGCAGGAAATTCATAAGGCCATTTCTTTGCCATTGACCGCGAGCGCTTAAACACGCGCCCTTTCAGCCGGAGTGTTTTCCAATAAAGTCGGAAGAAGCCAAGCCACCCGAACTCTTTAATAAGCGCCCGGTAGAGCGCTTTAATTTCGGGCAGCTTTCCATACCCTCGAATATAGGACAATCGCCATTGGCAGCCCCACAGCAGCCAGGAGTCGAGGCCCGCCTCTTGCTCGAGGGTGGTATCCATACCAAAAATGACGTGGGTCGCGTCGTGCTCGAGAAGGAGCCTTGATTCGCTACTGTCCACCATAATCTTACGGTCAATTGCAGTGAGATAGGCACGATACTCTGCTATGCCCTCACGCAACGTCATCGCGCAGTCTTGCTGCTGATATTGTAAAAGCATGGCTCCTCCCAAACTTATTTGTACCGGCAACCGCAATATTAGCCCACCGTTAGGATGAGCGTCACTACTGCGATATTTCCTCGAGCAGCGTTGCCCGCCGCACCGCCACAAACTCCTTTATCGAAGCACGACTTTCACTACAGAAGGTTTTCGAATCACCGTCGATTTCATCGGGGTTATAGATCTGTGAGCACTCTGAATCACCCAGTACTGTTTCAGCGTCCGCGGCGTCAGTTGCCGTGATTGCACTATCGAGACGTTCGCGGCGCTCCGCGAGAACAGGCCCCAAAAGCGCCCAATCAAAGTGGCGGTCTAAAATACCTTCAATCTCGCGGTACAACTGCTGGCGGTTTCCACTATTGGGGTTATTGTCTGCACCAAAAACAATTTCCCACAAAATCGGCGGATAATTGGGGTAAAAAAACCGCCCCGCCCAATGGGGGGCCACCCCATTATTGAACGCCGTCGTCGCTGCCAAATCGGTAAACGCCTCAACGTTTAAAGTCTGTTGGCAGATGGGCAGAAACGAATTCACCGCGCAATTAGGGCCGGTGACATCAATCAGGGTGTAGTCGAAATCTGTGGGAATATAAATCCAGCGCCCCGTCGGCTCGTTGAAATACAAATAATAGTTATTGGCCACCCGGACGTAATGGTCAACCGCACCCAAGACAATCTCCATTGCCTGGGCCTTAATAAAACCCGGCACGTCGAATTGCTGCGCTAACGCTTCTGCTGTGGGTCTCGCTTGTACAAAATCGACAAAATCTTGTAGCGCCTCTCGCGCCTCACTTAATGATTTCTTTTTCGTTTTCAGGTCATAAGTGGGCTGATAGGGCAGAAACTGCGACACATTGCCCATCGGCCCATCGCTATTAATATTGGAATTCACAAAATCCGGGTTCTGGTAATTATCTTCTCCCAACCACTCCAAAGCCGAGTCGGGGTCTGATTTTTCAACACCAATAACGCAGAAATTTTCGTTGTAAAAAACATCGGCATCCTCATAGGGATCGCAGGTTCGATTAGCCGCATCGGGCTCAGCCAAATTCCCCGGAGCACCGACTTTGAAAAGATAACCGTTCTTATCGTAATAGAGCTTCAAAAACGGCTTGTCGATTTGCTCCATCATGGTGAAGACGCCCATATTGAACGTCTGTGGCAAGGGTGCTTGGTACAAGGTTTGATCCTCAGTACCCGTTATGGTGAGCGCTACTTGGGCATGAACCGCCCTCGCCGCGGGTACACCGGCGGCATTGAGTAATTCATGGGCCAAAACTTCGCGCTGATAGGTCGGGTCATCACGATTAAAACGAAACCGCAATTTGTCGATATCCATAAACTCCCGACCATCCGCTTCGGGATAATCCGGTAAGTCTTGTCCCACAATGTCATAGCAAGGCTCGCCTGAAACCGCGGCAGGCAGTCCGTTGAAGTCGATACAGGCGTAAACGCTCTCGTCCTCATCAAACTCTTCATCAAACTTTATCGAGAAAGCGAAGCGTCGCGGCCGATTGGGCTCACTCTCCTGGTCAACAGGATACTGCCGGCTGGTATTGCCCTGCATTTTAAAGCCCACTTTTTCGATCTGGGTTTCGGTGCCGTCCGCATTTAAATAACTAAAGTCGGCTTGACGGTAAACCTCGCTGTGGGAGAACGACGTCAAGGGTGACGCACGGCCACTGGCCTCACTGATCGAGTAGTTGGCTCGGATAGTATCTAATTCGAAAGCACGCCACTCTTCCAGCGTCATGGTAAGGCCCACTTGATGCAGGCGATCGGCAGTGAAGAGCGCAGCACTGGCGTTGCTTGAGCAGGAAATCTCTATGTCGCTGACGTCTTGCCCCTCCGTAAAGCCCGAGGCGCCTTCAATATCGCAGTCGAAGCGGGGCGGCTCGCTAACAATAAACACTTCGTAGGGCGCATCAGCTGAGGTGAAATCAGCAAATACAAACGGGCCGTCTTGATCCACCTCTAACCGCGTATCTCCTAAACCCAAAATCAAGGGCTCAGTGGACACGAGTCCAGTCACAGCGCCCCCCACGGAAAACGGCGCACCTGCCTGAGGATCGTCTATGGGGTCCACCGCACCAGCTCCACTTAGCAGGCCGATGACCGTTAATAATTCAGCGAAGAACTGGCTTAGTCCCAACATAATTTAGCCTTCTCAAAGCAACCCAATGTGTACAAGTCCGTTTTAAAACGTTATCAATTAACTCATTATTTTTATAGATAACCCGGTCGCAAAAATCGATACGCTACTGCGCCTCAAGCGACCTTAATTTTGACGAATAACTAATTCAAGACTCGCCACCTGACACTCACATTGCATCATTTTTTGAACTGCGGCAGACGGATAGATTTCCATCAGGAAATCACTAGTCGCCTGAATTAGATCAGTTATTATTTTTCGTTCCATGATAGAAACTACGCGAGCCACTCTATTTTTCCTTTAAATCTGGATGGCGATACCCGCCTCGACCTTATGTTCTGGGAATTTGGATCCACGGGTCAGCGTGGGCCCGAGGGTCCAGGGGAAGCCGCCATTTTAGAGGGCCAGTGGGAAGTTGAGACCTTCAAAGACTTCACCCCGGCATCGCTCATGGCAGAAATTTTAGAATGCCATCAAACGGCAGGTTGGGTAGGCGGCTGCAAGATTCACTAGGTTTCAGCGAGCCACCGAAGGGTAAAAACGCCGTCTAAGGATTTACTTTTACGAACCTATTTTTGGTAGTGGCCCTCTATGCCATCAGGCCCTTTTCCGTCGCCCACGGCGCGAACTTGTCTCCGGGTCCGCCGCACTGGGGTCGGGTAAGTCTTTCCAAGCCACACCCAAGGCACTGTCCATGGCTGCAGCATCGAACACACCTTTAGGGGTGCTGTTGAGTGCGTCCACCATAGCCGCAACGTGTTTTGGCGTGGTGCCACAGCAGCCTCCGATTACCGTAGCCCCCGCGTCTCTCGCAAAGACCGCGTATTTAGCCATCAGCTCCGGGCTGCCATGATAGTGAATGGCGCCATTAACATACTCGGGAATCCCGCAGTTGCCCTTCGCGGCAACAGGTATCGCAGATCGCGCAGCGAGCAGTTCTTGGGTGGAATGCATCAACTCCGCGGGCCCAACGCCACAGTTAGAGCCCATCACGCTAAGGTCTAACTCCTCCGCGCAGCGAACAAAGTCAGTCGGGGTGATCCCCATCATGGAACGCTTGGCGGTATCAAAGGTCATGGTTGCGCAAACAGGCAAGCCGGTCTTTCTGCCCGCCTCAGCTGCCGCGATGACTTCTTCATTGGCCGACATGGTTTCGATCCATAGAACGTCGGCGCCACCTTCGGCAAGTGCTTCAGCTTGCTCGGTGAAACACGCCACTGCCGCTTCATGGGTGAGTGTGCCCATGGGCTCAAAGAGTTCTCCTGTAGGCCCAATGGAACCGGCTACCAGCGCGTGCCGACCCGTTTTTTCTGCGTGGGCCGCAACGGCTCGACGCGCCAAAGTTGCCGCTGCAACGTTGAGTTCACGCACACGGTCCTGAGACTGATGCAACTGCAAGCGCAATGCGTTACCGCCAAAACTGTTGGTAAGAATGAGGTCAGAGCCCGCAGCCAGAAATTCGCCATGCAGCCAGAGCACATCTTCAGGCTTTTCCAAGCACCACAGCTCAGGCGGGTAGCCTGCCTCTAATCCGCGGTCAAAGAAGTTGGAGCCCGTTGCGCCATCGGCAACACACCAGCCTTTTTCGGCAATTAGCGCCGCAATTGGGTTATGCATGATTCTGGCCTTGTTCGTCATTATTGCGAGGGGCGCGATCATACCTCAATATTTATGCCATGGTGAGCCAAGGCCAGTGACGACTACTGACCGGGCGCCCCAGCCCCGCCCATCTGCCCTGCTCTGGCGCGCATCTGTAGCATCTGCTGCATTTGTTGCATCATACGGTCAATGGTAAAACTGGCTGTGGGCTGCCGGGGTGGAAACTGCTGAAAAGTCCCCAGCCACTTTCCCACCTCTTGCTGTGCTGGAACAAACAACCACAGCTGATCAGCAAAAAATCGCGAATACAAACTCGAATCAATCGACGTCTCGTAAGGGTCGGTGCGCAGATTTACAATGCGCGGAAAATTAAGCGATTCCCGGGGGCCTGCCCAGCCTTCCATTTGAAAGGCAAAATGTATTTTCCAATCGTTCCAGCGCATTGCGTTTAGGTTGGCATTGTCATCAAAGTAAAAAACCGTGCTGCGTGCACCCGCGCCTTCACCGGCCAAAAGCGCCCTCTGATCATAACCGTCGAGATGCACTTTAAAGGTTTTGTCTCCAACGGTGTGGCCTTGCTTTAGCTTTGCCCCGATGTCTGGATCCCCAGCGGCGGCAAGGAAAGTTGGCAGCCAATCCTGGTGGGACATGATGTCGTTAATTATCGTGCCGGGTGCCACAACCCCTGGCCAGCGAATCAATGCCGGCACGCGAAACCCGCCTTCCCAGGTAGAGCCTTTCTCTCCCCGAAAGGGCTCTGCGCCGCCATCGGGATAGGTATTGGTCTGAGAGCCATTATCTGTGGAATAAACAACAATCGTGTTGTCGGCAATCCCTAAAGATTCCAATCGGTCCAGCACCCGTCCCACATGATGATCGTGCTCGTTCATGCCATCGGCATACAAACCATAACCCGAACTTCCTTCCCATTCGGGAGCTAAGCGTGTCCAGACATGCATGCGTGTGGTGTTGAGCCACACAAAAAATGGCTTACCGTTGTTATGGGCCTTTTCGATAAAATCTAGCGCGGCATTGGTAAACTCTTCATCGGCGGTTTCCATGCGTTTGCGTGTCAGGGGCCCAGTGTCTTCTACCTTGCCATCGCCATAAGAGTGAATCACTCCACGGGGCGCGAATCGCTTATGAAATTCCGGATCTTTGGGGTAGAAGTAGGTCTCAGGCTCCTCTTCCGCGTTCAGGTGATAGAGGTTCCCGAAAAATTCATCGAAGCCATGGTTACTGGGCAAAAATTCGTCTTTGTCACCCAGGTGGTTTTTACCAAATTGACCGGTAGCGTAACCCTGAGGCTTAAGCAGCTCGGCAATAGTGGGGTCTTCGGGCTGAAGACCAATATCAGCACCGGGCAAACCCACCTTAAGCAAGCCCGTGCGCAATGGGTGCTGACCGGTAATAAAGGCCGAGCGGCCCGCGGTGCAGCTCTGCTCGCCGTAGTAATCGGTAAACATGGCGCCCTCTTGGGCGATGCGATCGATATTGGGGGTTCGGCTGCCCAGCATACCTCGGTGATAGGCACTGATATTTGACCAACCAATATCGTCGCCCCAGATGACAAGAATATTGGGCTTATCGGTAGCCGCGTTCGCGGCATAACTGGACATCCACAGCAGCACGAGAATACATACTGGCTTAAAAACGCTTGTCATCGTATTGACCTCAGAGTTTGGTTTACACAGAGCGCTGCTCATGGTTTTTTCTTATAAGGCGCTGCAACCGAACCCTCGCCCCAGCGCTCACAACTTACAAAAGGTGATCACTACTGGCTAATCTTCACCTCGCAGAGCTCGATACTGCAAGACCCAATCGGCATGGTCATCTGGTCCATTAGGACCTATCTTTCCCTCAGCAGATCTCAGCAGCGCCTGTGGATCGTACTCGACACCCTCTTTGAAGACCCGGTTCACGTGACGCGTTGCTTTGATATTTTGTAAGGGATTACCTTGCACCACAAACAGGTCCGCCTGTTTACCCACTTCGATAGAACCTAAGCGATCATCTACGCCTAGCGCCCGGGCCCCATTTAAGGTTGCGGCTTGCAAAACTACGGCGTTAGGCAGGCCAGCGTGGTTCATTGCCCATAGCTCACGGTGATAAGCGAATCCGGGAAGCAGCAGGGTGTAAACCGGCTCATCGGTGCCCACGACTAGAAGATCTCGGCCACCCGCCTCATAAAGCAACCTCAGCTCCCGTTCACGTTGGGCAAATTCTTCAGCATCAGACTCGGGAGGGGGATCACCGCGCTCCTGAAGAAGGCCTTGAGCGTAAGGTGTGAAGTACTGAGCTTCGTGGGTCCAAAGCAGATCATCGGGGTGCGCACGTCGCTCATTGATGCCCCCGTACATTTGCAGATTGGCGTCGTAATACACCTTGTGCTTTAACATGAGATCAATAACTTCAGGGAGTTCGGCACTGCGCGCACCGCCACTGCCTAGGGTCAATTGGTGCTCGACGCGATCGAGGCCCATTAGAATCGCCGCCCGCAGATCAACGTCATACTCGACGTTGTAATTGGCCAAATGTGACGCGGCCGTCATACCGTGCTTGTGCGCCTGATCAATCAAAATGCGCATTTCTTCAGGGGTGGCCTGTTTTATTTTGATGCTCGCAACACCGGCACGCTGCCAGATATCGACCTCGTTGCGAATTTCAGCCTCGGTAATATCGTTTGGCCAGCCAATGCATTCATCTGAGGCGACTTTGACGCTGTACTCGCAGCGAAAGGCACCAAAGTAAGGGCCCGATGCGAATAAACGGGGGCCAATAGCCTCTCCCGCATCAATGCGGTCGCGCTGGGCAATCACCCGTTCGGGATAGTACTCACCCGCCGACCAGGTTGCGGTAACGCCGTTAGCGAGAAATAGAGTGCCGTTGTGCACCACCTCTTCAACCCGACCCTCATCGATGAGGTCAAGGTTGTAGTGGGCGTGGAGATCGAACATACCCGGTAAAATCGTCTCGTCGTTGCTCAGCACCAGCACTTTCGCAGCAGTCGCATCAAAGCGCGTTAAATCGGCACCTAGCCCTGCAATTTTACCGTCACGAATAAAAATACCCGGATTGGCCCGGCGTTCATTGCTAAACCCATCAAATAACCATCCCCCTTGAATGACCATATCGGGGGAGGATACGGTGGATGGTTGCAGCCACTGCGCAAAAACCGACTGTGAAGCCAACAAAAAAACCGCCGCCCTAGCAATGCCAACTGCGCGCAACATCGTAGCCTCCTGCATTGTTATATCGATGAAGATGTCACGTTAACACCGAAATGCGATTGATCTTTCAAAGCCCATAGGCCGGCGTTATGCAGCCCTACCCCGTACCCCATAAAGCGTGGCATAAAGCACGGGAATAACGCCCAAGGTAAAAACCGTCGACACGACTAAGCCTCCCATGATGGCCAGCGCCATGGGCTCCCACATCTCGCCGCCCCCG
Source organism: Halieaceae bacterium (assembly GCA_009886815.1). Classification (GTDB taxonomy): domain Bacteria; phylum Pseudomonadota; class Gammaproteobacteria; order Pseudomonadales; family Halieaceae; genus Luminiphilus. The sequence continues at coordinate 14,380 of QXYP01000369.1, read as the reverse complement.
AGGTAAAGTGGTAACAAGCCCAATACGGTGGTTGCGGTGGTCAGCATAATCGGGCGCGCCCGTTGTACCGCGGCATTGAGAATAGCGTCCAGATGCGACGCCCCCGCCGCTAATTCAAGGCCTACTCGCTCGAGTAAAACGATCGCATTGTTAATCACAATACCCGCGAGAGAGACGACCCCCAATAACGTCATGAAGCCAAAAAATGACTGCCCCAATAATAAGCTCGCCACTACACCAATGAGGCCCAAAGGTATGGTTGCCAAAACAATGGCCGACTTCCTTAGGGAATTAAACTGAGCTACCAATAACAATAAAATAATAAAAGCGGCAATCGGCAGCTTGGCGCCGATCGCCTCGTTGGCATCTCCAGAGCTCTCGCTTTCACCACCTAGCGCTACTCCCACGCTGGGGCCCCAAATCTCCCGCTGAGCGTCTAACCAGGGCTGAATGAATAGCATGCGATCGGCCGCAGTCACACCGGGTTCCAACTGAGCACCAACGGCAACGGTGCGAATTCCATCACGCCGATAGACTTTGGCAACGTCCCAAACCAGTTTTACGTCGGCCACCTGTCGCAGCGGCACCGCCTGACCACTGGACTGGTTGTATACCGACAGTGAGCTGACCTTGTTGATATCGTGCAGCGTCGAAGCGTTGGAGCGCAAAACCACGGGAATCACATCTTCACCCTCACGGTATTCAGTCAGTTGAATACCGGTTAACCCCGCCTGCATGGACAGCGCAATGTCCTGATTGGTAATACCAACTCGGACCGCACGTGCCTGATTAATGCGCACCTCAATTTTCTTCTGACGCTGACCCCAATCATCACTAATATTGCGCAATCCACCCACTGCCTGATACTGCTTTTTGACCGCATCTACCGCGGTAAATAAAGCCACTGAATCGGTACCGGATAACCGAATTTCTACGGGATTATCCACCGCGGGACCGTTCTCAATTAGGCGGGTCTTAAGCTCAAGGTCGGGGTAGCGGTCCTCAGAAAATTCCTCGAGCGCCAAACGAATACTGGCAATAGCGTTGGGCGAGGCCGTATTAACAACCATCAACGCAAAGCTGGGCGTGGGTGGTACCGGGTTGTGTGACAACACAAAGCGCGGACCACCACTGCCCACGTAAGCCACCCAGTCACGAAGGCCAGAATCGGCCTTAGGATCACTCCTTAACTGCTCCAGATATTGCTCTACCTCTGCGACGATTCTCCGGGTTTTATCGATCGACGTGCCGGTAGGCAACTCAAACTCGACGGTGAAATAACTACGATCAGAAGGTGGGAAAAATAGCTTAGGTACAAACTCAAATCCTCGCAGTGCGGCAATAAAGACGACAGCGGTCAGCAACAACGTGGCCGTGCGGTAACGCAGCAATCCATTGAGCACCTTTCGATAGAGCCCTTCCAGATTTGATGGCGTGGTCACAGCGCCAGTCTTCACCCGAAGGAATAGCACGCACAGCAAAGGAATAATCGTGAGGGACACCACCCAGGAACTCAGCAACGTGATGGTCACGACTTTAAAGAGCGACGCTGTAAATTCACCCACACTCGATTCAGCGAGATAAATCGGAAGGAAAGCGGCCGCAGTGGTTAGCGATGCCGTTAACAAGGGTGTTTTGAGCTCCGCTGCCGAACTTAAAGCGGCATCGGAAGCAGACTGCCCCTTTTCCATGCGCACCATAATGTTCTCTGACATAACAATGCCATTATCGACCAGCATGCCCAAAGCAATGATCAGCGCGGCGAGGGAAATTTGATCGAGACCAATATTAAACGCAGACATCACAATCATGGAGAGCAGCATGGTGATGGGAATGAGGCTGGACACGACAAGACCGGTTCTGAAGCCTAATGTCAGCAGCATGACCAGTGTCACCACACCAATAGCCTGCAGCAAATTGGCAACAAAACCTTTCACTTTGTCTTCCACCTCTTGAGGCGAAAAGTTGACCAGCTTGAACTCAATGCCAATAGGGTAAGTGTCATAAAAATCGGCGATCGCCGCTTTCACCGCCTGGCCCAACTCAATGTTATTGCCCCCCTCGCGCATCGCGATTGCAATCGCGATACCCGGTGAGCCATTAATACTGATTAACTCCTCGGGGGGGTCGACATAGCTCCTGTTGAGGGTCGCGACATCTCTCAACTGAAATAATTGATTCGTTTCAGGCAGGCGCAACAAGGTGTCGCCGATCTCTTCAATGGACTCGAAATTTCCGCTGGGCTCCAAGGAAATGCGCTCATCACCCAGTTTGAAAGAGCCCCCTGATACCACAATGTTGCGCTCTTCTAAAATCTGCGTCAGCAAGCCGGGCGACAACCCCAAATCGGCAAGCCGGGCATTGTTGTATTCAACAAATACACGTTCTTCTTGAATCCCCAGAATTTCGACTTTGGCAGTATCTTGTATCTGCAGGAAAACCGCTTTTACCTCGTCAGAGATGGTATCCAGCTCGCTGAAGGTAAAACCCTCCCCGGTTAATCCCACAACGATGCCGTAAACGTCACCAAAGTCATCATTGACCTGAGGGACAGAAACGCCCCCGGGAAGCTCTTCCACAATGCTATCGATCTTGCGACGCAGGTTGTCCCATATGGGACGCATTTCGGAGTAACTTTCGCGAATATTGACGCTAACAATGGAGACGCCATTTCGGGACTCGCTCTGCACAAAGTCGAGCTCGGGCAATTCTTTAACGACTTCCTCTATCGGTGAGGACACCAAGGCTTCAACACGCTCTGCTGCAGCCCCGGGAAAGTAGGTCACCACTTGGGCCGTTCTTATAATAAAACCGGGGTCATATGCCCGGGGCATGTTGATGAAAGCCTGCAAGCCGGCCAAAACAATAACCGCCAAGACAACCCAGGTAACGCGATTATTGTTAACCGCGAGGCGAGTCAGCGTCACGGCTGAGTCACCTTGCTTACCCTCACGGGCAAGCCGTCCTGAAGTTTACTCATGCCGGCTGTAATCAGCCGGTCACCAGGCGCAACGCCCGAAAGCACCTCTAGACCCGATCCGGTTAATTGGCCAACGCGCAACCGCCGCTGCTCAACAATCGCGGTGCCCTCGCCGTTGGGCATGGCAACAAAAGCATAAGGCCCAGCCTGGTCAGCCAGCACGGCGTGGGCCGGTACGAACAACACCCCTGAAGACGTCGTTGTCGCAGGATTCTCAAGTCGTACCGTGGCCGACATGCCCGGCAAAATATTGAAGTCCCTCGTGTTGGGAAACTCAAAGGTCACTTCAAAGGTATTGGTGCCGTCGGACGCGCGGGTTGCCACTTCATTGAGGACCAAAGGAAAGCGTCGATCGGGAATGGCATCGAAAAAAGCGCTGACCACAATATCTTGGTCACGGCGCGCACCAATCATCACGCTCTCGGGTACATCTACCTTAACCGACAGCGTCGATACATCTTGCAGGGTATAGACCGGCTGCTGAGCTACGATTTCTTCAAAATTCTCGACGTAACGTACGGCAATAAACCCTGCAAACGGCGCCCGTAATCGGGTTGCATCGAGATCTCGCTCTGCCGACTCAAGGCTAGACTTTGAGGTGCTGGAGGTCGCCTCCAGACGCTGATAGTCAGACCGGGAAATTCCGCCACTCTTAATCAGGGTCTCACCGCGCTGAAAATCGGCAAACGCCTGTTCGTATTCGGCTTTGCGTGCCCGCAGTCGAATTTTCTGGTCCTTATCATCGAGCTTGGCCACCAACTGATTTGCGGTGACTTCATCGCCTTCGAGGGCCAATAGCTCCGCCAACTCACCCGACACCCG
>QXYP01000369.1:0-10568 GCA_009886815.1 Halieaceae bacterium | reverse complement strand
CTCGGGAGCGGGACTATTGGACTGGCCACAGGACACCAAGGCCAGTGACAGTAAAAGGCTTCCCAAGATACATCGCGGCGGTGCACTTCGCATGGTGTGATCACTCTTAATGATTGGGCTGTAGTGTACCGAAGTACCGAAATGTTTTTTCAGCGGTCAAGGCTTATCACGGCATGACATGAGACGGCACTCAATACCTCGCGAGCACGCCGTAGACGGCAGCCAGCCCGATAAAGATCAACGGCGCTGCTCAGGGTTTGTTAAATACCGGCGGACGTTTTTCAATAAAGGCAGAGACGGCTTCACGATGATCGGGGGTAGAGGCACATCGCACCAACCGGTCTGCTTCAAGAGCAAGACATTCACGCAGTCCACTCTGAGATGCTCGATTGATGTTTTCCTTCATGTAGCCCAACGCCACCGCAGGACCGTTGGCAATATGTTTGGCCAACGCGGCGACCGTCGTGGTCAACTCATTGTCGGGCACCACCGTATTAAAAATACCCAAGCTCAGTGCCTCGTTCGCCTGAACTCGACGCCCCGTAAAGTAAAGTTCTTTGGTTGTCCCCGGACCTACCAACGCGTTGAGTAGCCAGCTACCACCGTAGTCGCCAGAGAAACCCACATTGCGATAAGCGGTGGTCACAAATGTCGATTCGCAAGCAACTCTAAGATCACAGGCTAGCGCCAAACAAAACCCTGCCCCCGCCGCCACACCCGGCAGTGCAGCAATTGTCGGCTTAGGGTGACTGTGAAGCCGCAGGGTCAGCGTTTCCTGCCGGTGTATTAGCTCGCGCACTTGGGCCTCATGACTCACGGGCTTGGCATCACTGGCGGTGAGGTTATCGCCCATGCCCGATATATCACCCCCGGCACAAAATGCCGACCCGGCTCCAGTAATAACAATACAACCCACATCCTCTCTCAGTTCTAAATCGAGCAATATCTGACGCAGTGCGGGTGTTAATTGGTCTGAGAGCGCATTGCGCTTTGTTGGACGATTGAGCGTTAAAGTAACAACGCGATCCTCTAAGGTCGCCAGCAGCTCATCCGTACCCGTGTCTAACACATCCAAAGTCTTTTACTCCCAGCCACTCAGAGGTTTAGCGCCGTAGCTCCAGACCCTTGAGCTTACCTTTGCGCCGCCACTTACGCATTAATGCAAAAAACTCGATGGGGCCACCCCCATAAAACGTGTTTTGGGGCTGAAACTGAACATGACCTTCATTGTTGTAGTAACCCGGGGTGCAGGCCTTCTGAAAATCCTCGGTTAATCGCGCTTTCTGAATAACCGTTTTAACCCAGCCGGCTTCCGCCTTTTCACTGGCCTCAACTCGCGTCACCCCCCGTTTGTTGAGTTGATCAATAATGTACGCCGCGTGAATGCTGTTTTCGTCCAAGGCGTAGGTAAAGGCCGCCGTGAATCCTGACTGCATGGGCCCAAAGAAAAAGCTGTTTGGAAAACCGCGTGCCTGCAGGCCATGAAACGTGGCCATTCCGTCTTGCCATTTTTCAGAAACTGTTAACCCGTCTACACCCGCAATCGAGTAGCCTGCGCGCCGGGAATAATCGGTGCCCACCTCAAAGCCGGTGGCAAAAATAATACAGTCGACCTCGTACTCATCACCGTTAAACACGACGCCTTTCTCTGTAAACGCTTCGACCCCTTGTCCATCGGTATCAACCAGTGTCACGTTGTCGCGATTGAAGCTTTGGAGGTACTCATCGTGAAAGCACGGCCGCTTACAAAATTGCCGGTAGTAGGGTTTCAGCGATTCGGCGGTCAATTTATCGGCGATAAGCTCGTCTGCTCTGGCGCGGACTTTTTCCATTTTATTGAAGTCCGCCATCTCCATTTTTTGTATCAAGCCCATGTATTGAATGGCTCTATCGGTTAAATACTGCCTCAAGCCCCGCTCACGACGCTTGCTGGAAAACACCCCCTGAACTGCCCACATAGCCAGCCGGGCTTTGCTAGGCATGAGCTCCCCAATACTGCCGAATAAATTTCTAAACGCTTCTGTCCAGCCATCGCCCACCAGATCTTCCTTCACCGGAGCGCCGGACATAATAGATTCAAAATTGGTCTGCCTGCGTTTTTGCCATCCTGCCGGCTGCTGTGAAATCCAATTCGGATCGGTGGGCTGATTGTTACGCACATCAATGGAAGACGGCGTGCGTTGAAACACATAAAGCGCCTTGGCGGATTCCGCCAAATGGGGCACACATTGCACGGCGGTCGCCCCTGTCCCAATCACAGCCACCCGTTTATCGCTGAGCTGACTCAGCCCGCCAAAGGTATTGCCACCGGTATAGGCATAATCCCAGCGACTCGTGTGAAAAGTGTGGCCCTTGAATTGGTCGATGCCTTTGATACCGGGTAGCTTGGGCCGATTGAGTGGCCCATTGGAATGAATAACAAAGCGCGCATGCAGCACGTCACCCCGATCGGTGGTTACCTGCCAGCGACGGCTGGACTCCTGCCACACCACCTTTTTTACTTGAGTCTGCAGTAAGGCATGTTCATGAAGGCCATACCGTTGTGCCAGAACCTCACAGTACTCTAGGGTTTCCTCAGCATTGGTGTACTTTTGCTGGGGTATAAAACCCGTTTCTTCTAGCAAGGGAAGGTAGACATACGCTTCTATATCGCAAGAAGCGCCGGGGTAACGGTTCCAGTACCAGGTGCCACCGAAGCCACCGCCTTTTTCAATCAGCGTGAAGTCGGTAATACCGGCCTCTTGCAGTCGAGCTGCGGCCAGCATGCCGCCAAAGCCACCCCCGATAATAACAACCTCAACGTCCCGGGTGATCGACTCTCGGGTTAAGCCCGGCGTGATATAGGGGTCATCGACATAATGGGAGAAATCACCGGACACCTCGACATATTGGTCGTTACCGTCAGCCCGAATACGTTTATCACGCTCAATGCGATATTTCTCTCTGAGCGCATCGGGGTCAAAACTTCGCGTATCGCTTTCTCGCATGGCCGCGCTAGTCATGACGTGACGCCCATTTTGCAGTGAATAAGTCGCTTCATAGGGCTATCGACCAAATCCAATACGACGCAATAAAGGAATGCCGTGGCCAAATTGAATAAAAACCACGGCCAAGACATGCAATGCAGCTAAAGCGACCAAAGCATGCGCTAGCCATTCGTGAATATTCTGCAACCAATCCTCCCCCCAAAATGCATCAAGATCCTGCATCCACCCCGTGATCGCCAGCAACACCACCAGGGTCAGCATAAGAACAATCATCCAGCTACCGGCGGCACTATGATTTTCGTGCTCGGGATAGGTGCCCGCCAGACTGCGTAAATCCTGCAACACCAAACGAGGGCTCAGGTTTAAACCCGCAAAGCTGGCATCCCCCCGACTGATAAAGCCTGCGGCTATGCGCAGTAACACCAGGGCACCCAGGGCCCAGCCCAACCATTCATGGGGCTCGCCACCCGACTCAAGAAATTCGTAATTGACCACAATACCCACGGCCAATACCCAGTGGAAACAACGAATTAAAAAGTGGCGCCTCAAATGGGCTAGTCCACCTCTTTCTTCACAATGGCACCGTTCGCCATATCGAAATAGACCTCAACGCGCTGCTCTTCACCGGATGCCAGGGCCTCCCAGCCGTAGATTTCGTAGCAGTTGTCATCGACTTTGAATTTTTTAATCGCGAAGCCGTATTCGTTAACAATTTTCTTCTGCAGATCTAACACACTCATCCGTTCAGATTCGGCATACTCTGCACAGTCAGCACCGGCGAGTGCTGCTTGAGACATCAGCATGAATAAACCTAAAAATACCTGACGCATTACCTTACTCCTGTTGTTGAACACGTTAATAACTGCGGGTTGTTGTCGGCCAACGACACACTGAAACAGAACAAAAGACTGCATCAAGTGCGCATGCTCCTGCAAGACCCATTTTTTAATAGGGCATTGGGATTTACGTTGCCTACTGATACGACATTAATCAAAAATCCCGCCGCGCCCATAGTGCGACAGAATTTGCGGATTAGACATCGACAAAAACAATACGTTCCGTCGGCAAATGCCTTAGAGGCGCCGGAATAAATCAACCGCTTGAAACAGCAAAGTGGGGCACAACTTAAAAATGCTTGGGTGCTTTAGCGGCCTCCTGTTATTTGACATAGAGGCCCGCAAGATCTTCGGAGAGCCAACCAACGCCCAGTGGCTGAGTCGGCAAACTTTAGAGCAGTTCAAGCCAAACCATGGGACTAGCCTACAGCAGTGATACCTGCCTGAAGATCACCCCTCAGCACTTTCCCCATAGGGTTTCGAGGTAATGCCGTTAAGTAGCTTATTTTCTCGGGCAGCTTAAACTTGGCTAATCCTTGGGCTTGTAAAAATTCGCAGAGCTCCTCCAAGGAAGGGGGATGATTGGCATCATTGGGCACCAAACACGCGCAGACCCGCTCACCCAATGCCTCGTCTGCGTAAGCACACACTGCAGCTTCTAGAACCTGCGGGTGACCATCAATCAACTGATCGAGCTCTGCCGGGGAAATTTTCATCCCCCCGCGATTAATAATGTCTTTGCAGCGCCCGACGATTCGATAATAGTGGGTTGGCGCAGTGCTAATCTCCACTAAATCGCCGCTACGGAAAAAACCGTCTTCGGTAAAAACATCGGCGTGTTCTGCACCAAAATAGCCATCAAATACCGTCGCACCCGCAAAGCAGAGCTCACCAACCGCACCCGGCTCATCAATTTCTGATCCTGTATCGGGGTCAATGACCTTGCTTTCAACGGCATGGTGACAGTGACCGGGCCACTCGAGCCCCGGTGTACCAAATCGCGGAAAGTATTCGGCGCGCATTTCAGTGCTGGGCACCGTTTCGGGTGTCGCAAAGAGCGCCAAGCCCTCGTTAGAGCCATAAAAATTAATCACCGGCTTTTGGTACTCATTTTCAAAGGTGGCAATCATGGTTGGTGAGAGAGGTGCCGACCCGGAGCCCACCGCGCGCAGATCACTAAAATCATATTGATGCCAAAATTCTGGCTGAGCGGCTAGCTGATTCAGTAAAACCGGAGGCGCAATGGTGAAGTGTATTTTTTCATCCTGCATTTGACCCAAATACACCGCTGGATCTAAGGGGTGGTGAAGAATAAGACCGCAGCCCAATTCTGCTGCGGCAAACAAAAAGCCTCCAATAGCCGCCATATTGACCAATGGAAACGGGTTTAAAAGCCGCTCACCCTTTTGATATCCACCGGCCTCTGCGGTTGCCCGGGCCGTAGCCAGCCACATGTTGGCTGAACGGGGTACCCCTTTGGGCGTGCCTGTGGTGCCCGACGTCCAGCAAACCGTCAGTATGCGATTGGCCGGATCATTCAAACTTCGGGTGTAGGTTGCCAGGGTGCGAGCGTCTTCTTGTGAGACAGAAGTCGCCAAACAGTCAAGGTCCTCACCAATAGCCAACACCGGAATGCGTGGCAGAGCATTTTTAGCTGTTTGGATAAGCTGCTGCCCCTTGAAAACAGGACATCCAATGAACAGTGTCGTTCCAAGGGTGCGACTAAGCTGCGTTATTTCATGGGCACCGTACTGAACCGGCAGTGGTGAAATAATGGCGCCCAACTTACTCACCGCATAAAAACAGACCACCAGCTCAACAATATTGGGCAGCTGAACCATGATACGACTACCAGGCCCGGTGCCGCGGTCGAGTAACTGTAAGGCCAGTGCCGTACTGGCAATATCGAGATCAGAAAAGCTGAGTCTTGCCGGTTGCTGCCCCACCAACCCCATCTTATCGGGCTGATCGGCCACCGCTAGCGCATTGGGCTCGTTAGTCACTCGTTGTGCTAGCAAACCGTGGAGGCTGTCCTGCCCCCAAAATCCACGATCCGTCAGCGCCCTAATACGAGTATTAGTGCTCGTTTGCATACGCCGCCCCCAAAGCTGAATCAGCTCAACGCGTTGCTTGGTTGTATTTATTGTGAGGTCCTACCCTACAGGTAGTGCCCGTTTTTTACACGAGAAACCGTTCATCACGGGACTCAAGCCACAAATAAAGGCGTCGGAAACCCTTTGTCAGAAAAGCGCAAAGCTGAAAAATACGATTAATCTGTTTAAACTGCGGCCTCCCCTTGGCATCTGTGCCGACAACAAACACGCTTTTAAGGTATAGAAATGGCTGAATTGGATGGCAATGTGGCGGCATCGAGCGATACAAACCCCGGCTCCCTGCTTAGCGAGCAAGCCACTATCGACCGCATTTTTCAGCATATTGATAACGGCACCACTGACCTAGGCGATACCGTTTGGCAGGAACCGGTAGCGCATTATCACAGTCAGGAAAGATTCGATGCCGAGCTGTCGCTGCTTCGTCAATTGCCCGTTCCTTTTTGCCCCTCCGCAGCTGTGGCCGAGCAGGGCAGCTACGTGGCCCGCACAGCCGCTGGAACGCCATTATTGGTGGCGCGAGGCAACGACGGTGTGGTGCGCGCGTTTATTAATGCCTGTCGCCATCGCGGCATGCAAGTGGCGAGTGGTGAGGGCTGTCAAAAGCATTTTTCCTGCCCCTACCACGGGTGGACCTATGGCCTTGATGGAGCGCTCAAAGGTATCCCCGGGCAGGCCGCCTTCCCCGGCTTGGACAAGCAGCAACACGGCCTAGTGGAAGTGAGTGCGCGGGAATTTGGCGGTCTCGTCTATGTGCAACAAGAGGGTGAAATAGCCGCTGACGCTCTCATTGACCAACCCGATTTTTTCACGCCAGACCAGGTTTTATTCGAACAGAGCGAGGTGGCTGATAACGCCAACTGGAAATTAATCACCGAGACGTTGCTCGAGGGCTACCATATTAAGTCGCTGCATCAAGAGACCTTTTACCCCTTTGGCCTCGATAACATTAATGTCGTGGAGGTCTTTGGAGCCAACGCCCGGGTCATTTTTCCTTTTAAGCGCATCGAAAAGCTGCGCAACCTGGCCCCTAAAGACCGCAAAATTGATGGCATGGTGACCTCGGTTTACCACCTGTTCCCCAATGCCAGCGTTTCGCTGCTTTCCAAACACGCCAGCCTCACCATTATGGAGCCCCTAAGCCCCACACGGACCCGCTTGGTGAGCTATTACGTGATGAATACCTCGACAGAGGATCGACCGATTACTCTGGAGGCTGCCCAGCGCGATGTCGAATTCGTCAATAACGCGGGGCAGGTCGAAGATCGTGCCGCTGCCTGTGCCATTCAAGAAACGGTAGGCACGCCTGCCAACACCCACTTAACCTTTGGGTATTTTGAAAAAGCCATCGTCAACTTCCATCAGCAGCTCGCACAAAAAGTCAGCTGAACTGACGTCACCCCTGAGCAACATGACCCCTTAGGCCCTTGATTGCCTAATATGGCGCCTTGTGCGCCTCAAAAATTGCTCGCCAAAACACCACGACTTGTCGCTATTATGGTGCCACTGCTCTCCAGGAATTTGCGCATGAAACAAGTATTTAGGCTGCTAGGCTTTTTACTGCTCACCAGTATTGCGCCTGTGGGTTGGTCAAGCGCACTGTCGCTGGATGAGATTTTGGCAAACACGCCCGAGCTCCGAGGTGACCTACCCCAACCCGTCACCCAAACCGGCGTCTCAGTGGGTGAACGCCACTGGTACCACCATGAAATTGTGGCGTACCTCGACACCCTCGCGGCAGCTTCCCCACGCATGGTGGCGCTGGGGCCTCATGCCACCAGCTATGGCGGTCGTTCACTGGTGAGTTACGCCATATCCTCCGAAGCCAACATCGATAAGCTGCAGGCTATTAAGGCTGCCCGAGCTCAGATTATTGCCCCTGCCAATACGGCTGATTTGACCGAGCAACCCGCGGTCATGCATATGATGTACAGCATTCACGGTAACGAGCCCAGCGGCAGTAACGCCTCTCCCCTGGTCGCCTACTACCTCAATGCGTCTTTGGATCCGGCGATTACAGCGCAGCTTGAAGACGTGGTGATTATTTTTAACCCCATGCTTAATCCCGATGGCCTTGATCGCTTTGCCCACTGGACCAACAGCCATCGCGGACAAGTGCCCAGCCCCGACGCCAATGACCGCGAGCACCGAGAGTCTATTCCCAATGGGCGAACCAACTACTACTGGTTTGACCTCAATCGCGACTGGCTGCCCCACCAGCACCCAGAAAGCCGCGGCAGGCTTGCCTTGTTCCACACCTGGAAGCCCAACGTGCAGCTCGATTTTCACGAGCAGGGTAGTAACAGCAACTTCTTTTTTATGCCGGGAAAACCTGAGCGTACCAACCCCCTCACACCAGCCATCAATCAGGAATTGACCGCCAAGATCGGCGAGTATCACGCCAAGGCTTTCGATCAGGAGGGTACTCTCTATTTCAGCGAGGAAGGCTATGACGACTTTTTTATGGGCAAAGGGTCAACCTATCCTGACCTTTTTGGTTGTGTGGGTATCTTATTTGAACAACCCTCGTCCAGAGGCAGCCAACAAGATGTGATTAGCGGCCGCCTGACCTTTCCAGACACCATCAAGAATCAATTTCGGGCGTCGCTGTCATCCCTTGAGGCCACCGCTGAGCTCAAAGATGAATTGTTGAGTTACCAACAGGCGTTCTATCGGGAGCGGTCCACCCAAGGTGATTCGAGGTACTACCTAGCCACCGCCCCGGGAGATCCAACGCGACTGCGAGAATTTGTGCGGATTCTTGAGGGCCATGGCATTGTTACTGAAGTTCTGGCTGAAGACTTCGAGACCAGCGGTCAGACGTATCGAGCCGGGGCAGCCATTGCGATACCCCTCGATCAGCCTCAGTCGACCTATTTAAAATCACTTTGGAATCGACAGCTGGAGTTTGAGGAAAACGTTTTTTACGACGTCTCCACCTGGACCCTCCCCTGGGCATTTAATCTACAACACACCCGTGAACCCGTGGGGCGCATTAAAACAACCACGATCACCCCAGACTTTTTGACCCGCAGCACCTCCCTTGCCGCGTCTCATATTGGCTACCTCATCGACTGGCGCGACAGTGGCACACCCGCTTTGCTGTACGCACTGCTTGAGGCAGGCGCAAATGTCCGTGTTGCACAGGCACCGTTCTCAGCCTCAATCCTCGATCGGGGGTCTGTTGACTTTGGCTATGGTTCACTCCTGGTTACGCCCCAACTCAATAAAGAACTTCCCGCTCAAGCGCTGTCCCTGCTGCAAACCGCGGCAGAAGACGGACTACCTGTTTATCCTGTGGCCAGTAGTCATACGGCCCGGGGCATCGACTTAGGCAGCCGAGATTTTCATATGCTTGAAATGCCCAAAGCGTTGATTGCTACCGGGGCAGGCACCAGCGCTTATGATGTCGGAGAAATCTGGCACCTGCTTGACCAACGTGTGCAAATGCCCCTAACCATGGTCGACACCCACCGACTCAGTCAGGTGGATCTGTCTAATTACACGCACCTTATTCTAACCAACGCCCTGACACAGGCATCGGACCAACTCGTCACCAACTTGCGAGGCTTTATCCACGGTGGCGGGGTACTGTGGGCTCAAGGGGCAGGCACGCTTGATTGGTTGAATGACACAGATCTGACGAGCGTGCACTGGCGTGCTACCGAGGCCGCCGCCGCGAGGAAAGAAGCCAGCTCAGCTGCCGCGCAGGACAACACCGAAGCCTTTGAAGCAGCCCTCCCGGAACGAAGAGCCTATGCCGAAGCTCAGGATGAAGCTGCCTTCAGGCTAGTTCGCGGCGTCATTCTCGAAGGTGAAATCGATATCACCCACCCTCTTGGCTATGGCTATACCGATGAGATGCTGCCAATGTTTCGCCGCAGTGCAAAATTTATGGCACGCTCCGACAACGCCTATTCCACCCCCGTGATTTACAGCGAAGCCCCCCTACTATCGGGCTACATGTCTGAGGAAAATCAGGCCCTCGCGGGGGGTTCAGCAAGTCTGATCATTGATGCTCAGGGTGAGGGCGCGGTGGTATTGGCTCTCGACGCCACGACCTTTAGGGCCTTTTGGTGGGGCACTCAAAAGCTTTTGCTCAACGCACTCTTCTTCGGTGATCTACTGGAAGAGCCACGTTAAAGCAGGGCTATACGGGAAAGCACGCCGGGAAAGCAGGGCTATACGGGGTAGTGGCATTGCCTGAGGCTGATGATCGCCTGGGGGCTTTTAGCTAGGCGCTTCCCCCCAAACAGCAGGTCGTCGCGTCTCGAGGCGCTCAAGTACGGGGCAATGGCTCCGTTAATTACGGCGAACCCCCAAGGCCACAGCTGGCCATAGCAGACAGCAGCCTCCGGCCAACAAGCCCTAACCCTTAAAACCCAGCGCTCAGCGGCGACCGCTGAACAAAAGGTGAAAGCTTTCTAGGCCTCGGTGGCTAAAAATTTTAGGCAGCCAGTGCCATGCAGGAATTCTGTCACCGCGGCCTCGTCATCCAGCGCCGCAAACTTAGTACGCAGTAGCGCGTAACCCAGGGACGGATATTTAAACGTCTTCTGATAATAGCGCTGCCCCGCCATAGTAAGCCCGGTTTGTTTTTCTCCCGCCGCCCAGGCCCGGGAATTGGCCGCGGT
>QXYP01000368.1 GCA_009886815.1 Halieaceae bacterium | reverse complement strand
AAAGGAGGAGACGTCTCCGAGTTCGGTATCTAGCCACGCCACGTTGGCCGTGAAAATTAGGTTTTCGGTGGCGGCAAACATAAATTCGCCCTCGATGCCTTGAATCTTAGAGTCGAAATTCTCGTTAACCGACGTCTGCTGGATGATCTTGGAAACCTGTAGCCCCTCGTAATCGTAATAAAAGTAAGAAGCATTGGCTTGAATAGCACCGCCAAACAAGCGTGATTTAAACCCGACTTCGAAAGCGTTGATGTATTCGGGATCGAAATATGCCGCGCTGGGGTCTAATTGCACGAGCAGGCTTTCTGCTGAAATCGGGTTGAATCCCCCGCTCTTGAAACTGCGGGATACCTGCGCGTAGGTCATAATGTCGTCTGACACGTCGTAGGTAAGGTTAATCCGGCCTGTAGGCTCAGCATCAGACCACTCAAAGCGCTCATAGCCGCCCCCTGGTTGGTTCGGATCTGTCAGGAAGTCGACGTAGATTGTTCGCTGATCGGCGGACTTTTTCTCATCAGAATAACGGAGTCCGAATGTGGCGCGCAGTCGCTCGGAAACATCCCAGTAGGCCTCACCAAAGACTGCCCATGTTTCCAGTACGTTATTGGAGGTGTCGTTGTCATAATAGCGCTGGTTTTCGGGTAGCGCTTCGCCACCGAGGAAGCTGGGCACAAGCGCATAGAGGGTCAGTGCAGAACTGAACACTTTGTAGTGGGTCTCACCCTCGTAGTGAAGGTAGTAGCCGCCCACCATGAAATTCAGCGGACCGTCAAAGTCGCTGCTGAGTCGAATCTCTTGGCTGTATTCCTCCCCCTCGGTAGTGGACAGATCTGCGGAGTACAGTCGGTCAACGTAAACCATCCCGTCCTCACCTCGATCCACCGGTACGCCGCCGCTGTCGCAAAAGCCTTGATTAGCCGAGGGTGTACAAAACAGGGGGTTCGGTATGAATCCGCCAATAAGTTCGTCGTAGAGCCAAGTCCATTGTTCAGATGCTTGGGTGAAGTCGTAATCGTTGGACCCTGAAAAGCTGGTGTCATGATAGCCAGTAAGCAAGTTGAGGCTGAAATTACCGAAATCGTGCTCAATTTCGAAAGTAACCACGGTGTCGTCAACTGTATATCGCGGGGTTGTATCTAAAAATTGTCGCCGCGGATCATCAAAAACCTGAGGATTGGCATAGTCATCTGCCGGAAACTGCAGCAGGCCAAAGGTAGCGTTCTGCACGGCACTGGTTATGGCCCCAAGTATTGTGCCTGCAGAGTTTGCGGCGCTATTACCTAGTGAGGTGGGCAAACAACCCAGGGCACCAATTTGTCCGAAACCATTGCTAGTCGTGTCTTTGGTACATTTCTGGTCGCTACCCCGCATACGGGCGTCGTCTTCCTCAAGATAGTTGATCACAAGTTGGACCGAGGTTTTTTCATTTTCAAATAGCGTGCTGCTGCGGAATCCAAAAAGATCTCGGTCGTCGATATCAGTGCCGTCATAGGCGTTGTCGACGAAGCCGTCCTGAGTGAGATAGAACCCAGAAAAGCGCTGTGCAAAATTTTCACCCAAAGGAATGTTGATGTAGCCCTCGTAGCGTTGGCGACTGTAGTTGCCAAATTCGCCATTCAAGTTGCCACTTACCTCGGAGGTATCCGGCTTGGCGGTAATCATATTAAGCACGCCAGCGGTGGTGTTTCGCCCATATAGAGTGCCCTGGGGGCCGCGAAGGACTTCGACGCGATCAACATCGAAAAAGTCCATCTCAAACACTCGGGGACCATTCATATAGAACCCGTTGATATGCACGCCGGTACCGCTGTCGGCGGCTGAACCAACGGCAAGATTGCCCACGCCACGGATTGATATGCCGGCGGAGGTAAAGTTACCTTTTGACATGAGCATATTGGGTACATTGAGCTGAAGATCGAGTGGCCTGTCGACTAATCGAGCGCGCAGATCGTCGTTGGTGAAGGCCGAAATGGCAATGGGAGTGTTCTGAAGGGTTGCCTCGCGTTTTTCTGCCGTGACGAAGACTTCTTCAAGTACACCTTGAGCTTGTGATGTGACTGCCGCGAGGGTCAATGCAGTAGCACAGCAAGTAAGAGGTAGAGTCCTAGAAAGGTTCATAAGTCATCCCATATATTATTTTTATGCCTCAAGATTATCACATGCATAACCAAAAATTAATATCAGCGAGAGGGGTAATGGCTGCCGCACACTGAGCAGCCTTACAAGAATCTCATCGACAGGCGTAGCGGTGTGCAGCCAGGGTTCTGCCTTTAAAGGCGAGGCAACACGATAAGCCAGGCGGTTAACCCGTTATTTTCGATGTAATACGACAGATACTGCGTTGTCTGCCAGAGGTGGGAGGCCTTGGGTAAGCACATTTTTATCAAGATTGAAGTATGCCGGACTCGGAGTGGTTTGCTCTGAGATCGCTGGATTACACATGACGAAGGTGGTGGCAGTGCTAGTCAGATCGAGACTTTGTTAACCAATCCTGCTGCAGCACGCCGTATCAGGGGGTTGGCTCTACGCTCTCCACCAGTAATGAATGGATGCGATTTCAAGGTACTGACTCAAGGTACTGACTCAAGGGCCTGAGGTGAGTCGTGCCCGCTGCTAGCGGCCTCTGTGAGCCGTTAGAGCACTCGCTGTCGCCGAGTTCAATGAGGCTGCCGGGTTCTATGTCTTAACAGGTGGACCTGCACGATGCCAACTTTAGCCAGCACCCCCAACCCCGGGCACGATACGGACTTACGGTTCGGGCAACAGGTCTATCAGAGCCACACACCGTGTATGACAACGGTGAGCGCCCGATATTGCCGCAGCGCTCACCCGCCGCCGTGTTCACATAATTGTGTTGTTTAGTCGAAGTTATATTTTACGGTGAGCCCGTAGGTTCTTGGCTGGCTGGGGTACCCGCTAATGCTGCCCGTCTGCGCAACGGACGGGAATGCCGACAAAAGATACTCGTCACCCGTTAAATTGCGACCCCACAGGTTCAATTGCACCCCATTGGCAAATGTGACGCCCGCGCTCGCGTTGATCATGTTGACCTTTCGAGAAGCAATCGAGGACGGTATGTTATCGACAACTTGCACTTCTCCTTCGAAGACATTTTCAAGCCGGACGTAGCTCATGGCATTCCCCGCCATAAAGTTGTAAGTCACATTGGTGTTGGCGGAAAACTCCGGGATGCCAGAGGGTTGGCGGCCCGAGAAATCTTCAGGCCCATCAAGACCCAGTGCGCCTTTGAAATCGTCATACAGAGGATCCAGCCAGGTGGCAGCAAACCCGAATCGCAGCCCATCCGTGGGGGCCCATTTGATATCTACCTCAACCCCATCTGTGGATTGCTTGCCGGCATTAGCCAAGACAAAGCCTGTGCCGGTGAACGAGTTGGACTGAAATCCATCAATTTCCTGTTGGAATATTGCAAGGTTGACGGCCACTGTGTCCCATTCCCCCTTTAGTCCAATTTCGTACACCTCAGATTCTTCAGGACCTGCTAGACGCGTGGCATCAGAGATTGCTCCGGGGTAGTTGGCGAAGCCCGGCGGCAGGCCAAATGCGGTCAGGGCTGGTAGCGCCGGATCACCCGCTGCA
>QXYP01000367.1:4204-4656 GCA_009886815.1 Halieaceae bacterium | reverse complement strand
TGCAGGCCCCCACGCTTCTCTTACTGCCCCTGGGGCTCATGGCAAAACTCCCGCCTTATAACGTCGCAATCTCAAACGTGCCGGGTATTCGCGAAACCATGTATTGGAATGGTGCCCGTATGGACGGCTCCTACCCCTTGTCTATTGTTACCGATGGCATGGCCATGAACATTACGCTCATCACCTACGACAAACACGTGGATTTTGGGATCGTAGCCTGCCGCCGTTCCGTACCCCAAGTGCAACGCTTTATCGACTACATGGAGGAGGCACTCCTAGGGCTGGAAGATGCCGCGGGGTTTTCGGTATCTGGGAAACCAAAAGCCCAGACACCCCGACGGCCAAAGGCTAAACCTAAGACAGAAATCAAGAGCAGCACAGGGTCCAAACCAAAGCCCAAGCCCAAGCCTAAACCCAAACCTAAACCCAAACCTAAGGCTAAACCCAAGCAT
>QXYP01000367.1:0-4115 GCA_009886815.1 Halieaceae bacterium | reverse complement strand
ACAAGAACGCATAACGGAGCGGGAACACCAGGCCAGGGTCGATTCAAGCACCCTGACTAACAGACAAGCTGCGTTATAGCCTGCTAGCAGCGGTTCCAACCATCACGGCGAGGAATAAGGCCCGACCTCAAGCTCGCAAAGGGAGAGCAGCCCTAGGGCGTGACAATGTTGAACACCTCATCAGGTGGATCAAGCAGCGCAAAAAACTGCAGCAAGTCTATTCGCGACCCTTCAATAGAAATGTCATCAGAAAACAGCGTTTCCTTAATGCCAGCCTGTCCCGCTAGCATTTTAATAAAAAGTTCATGGGTAATTCGCAGCGTCGCATTGGCATTAGCTGCAGGCTCACCACTTCGGTGATGCAATACTGCATTCTCCAAATTTAAGACATGCGTCTCAGCCAGATCGGTAAAAATAAAATTAAACACATAGGTTTCACCGTCTGCTGCCACACCGTCGAGCATCACCGCAATGAGCTGCATAAATTCACTAACGGGAGTCTTCCTGAGTAGGTCTGCGGCGTTGGAAATACCCAGCCCCTGAGTGGGCGCCCCCTGACGAAGCTCTAGAGCACCGGTTAAATACACATCTCTCCAGGGTCCCGACTCGGACTGGTAGCCCAGCTGATCATAACTTTGAGCCAGTAGCATTTTTGCGTCGGCATGATCGGGCTCAGCAAAAATCAGGTGATTGAGAAGTTCAGCGACCCACCGGTAGTCACCATCGTCAAAGGCAGCCTGAGCTATTGCCATTACCCCGGGGCTCCCGCCCATGGCGGCTACGTAACGTGCTGAAGACTCGACAATGGGTAAAGGGTCTAAGTTTGCGGGGTTGCCGTCGTACCAACCGAAGTAACGTTGGTATACCGCGCGTGCATTATGCTTCAACGTTCCGTAATAGCCTCGATTGGAAAAGCTATTTCGCAAAGCCTTAGGAAGTTCTAACGTATCGGCTATTTCTCCCGGCGTATAACCCTGAGAGGCCAAACGTAGCGTCTGATCGTGTATGTAACGGTAGCCATCACGCTGCTTTTTTAAAAAATCGATAACATCTTCATTGCCCCACAGCGGCCAATGGTGGCTACCGAAATATACCTGCATCTCAGGGAACAGCTCTATCGCTTCATTGATGTAGTAGCTCCACTTACGCGCATCACGCACATGGGCCCCACGCAACGTGTATAAATTGTGCATATTCCGTGACACCACTTCCGCCCCGCAAAAAGCCTTTTTTTCCGGGAGGTAGAAGGTAAGCTCTGCGGGAGCCTCCGACCCAGCAGCGTTCTGAAAGACAAAATCCAGGCCGTCAATGGTCGCAGTTTCACCTGTCTTACGAATCACGCGTGTCGGTGCTGCAAGCCCCGGACTGCCCAGCGCAGGCCCCTTCCCCAACCCCGAGCCAACATGGCCTACAGTTGAGCGCTCCAGCTGGCTGCCATACATAAACATTGAGCGACGACTCATTGTCGTGCCAGCAATAACATTTTCACTGGTGGCCTCGTCCATAAAACCTTCAGGCGCAATAATTTCTGTCTCGCCGTTTTCCTCCAGAACCGAAAGAACGCCTCCGAAGTGGTCAATGTGCGAATGGGTAATAATGACCGCCGTAACGGGTCGATAACCCAGTTGTTGTTGCGCGAAGGCCAATGCAGCTGAGGCGGTTTCCTTCGTTGTTAAAGGATCTACAACGATCCAACCACGCTCACCTTCAATAATGCTCATATTTGCCAGATCAAAGCCACGCACCTGATAAACGCCAGGCGTTACTTCAAACAACCCATGAATATTATTTAACCGCTCTTGTCGCCACAAACTGGGATTAACACTTGCAGGAGCATCGCCCGTAATAAAATCGTATTCGGACATATTCCAAACCATCGAACCATCGTCCATACGCACATTGAGCTCATCGACTCTAGCTATCAGGCCACGTCTTGCATCCTCGAAATCCTGTTTATTATTGAGATCCAGTGACGCTGCTACGGCCTGATTCATTGCAATGGTTTTTTGTGTCGCCGGTAAGTTGCCTTGCGCTCCTACTGGGGCCTGAATAGGCGCTGGGTTTTCACCGCAGGCACTCAAACCACTGATGCACAAGGCCACGAGGAAAAGGCTCTTGATATCAGAAGATTTTTGCAGAATCTGCCTCACTAGCTTTCCCTCAGCCCGGATCATTAACAAACTGAATACAATTTAAGTCGCAGAGAACCAGTGGGCCAGCACCTTACCTTGCTCGGCAGATTCGCGGGCTAACTGCTCGGCCTTTTCGGCAAATACCGCCTCAACCCGTTCACGTCGGATCTTAAGTGTGGGCGTTAGGATTTCATTTTCAATCGTCCAGTGCTCGCTAGAGATTATGACTGCGCCAATTCGCGCATGCTTCTCCACTTCAGTGTTGATTGAGGCAATCGTATCCAGAACTGAAGCTTCAACAACCTGACGATCAAGGCCTTTAGCAGCCTCACTAAGTACTGTCACCATAACCGTTTTAGAAAATCCCCTGCCTAATAAGCACTGCTGTTCGGCATGGCTATTATTTGCAAACAGTCCTTCAATGGGGGGCGGCGCCACAAACTTCCCTTGAATGGTTTTGAAATAGTCCTTAACTCGTCCGGTAATAAAGATAAAGCCATCATCATCGACATACGCTTTGTCACCGGTATGCAGCCAACCATCCTGCCAAAGCTCTGCAGTCTTCTCGGGCTGCTGATAATAGCCCGGGGTGCACCCTTCGGCGCGAATCAGAAGTTCTCCGATGTCGCTAATTTTAACTTCAACCCCAGAAATAGGTTTACCGATAGAACCAATGCGTCGATCGTCGACCTTGGTCACAATCAATGACATCGCCTCTGTCTGGCCAAAACCCTCACACAGCTTTAAACCCAATTTTTCCCACCAATGAATTAGAGCCGGTGGTGTGGGCGCAGCAGCAGTCAAACAATAATCGACTTCCGTAAGGCCAAGACCACCCAGCACCATTGTGCTAATTCCCTCGGCGTCTTGCTCTAGCAAAGTATCTAGAGCCTCTTGTCCCCCGACCTTTCCCAGCACCGCCTGCTGCAACTGCTCCCAAACTCTGGGGGGGCCGAAAAATATGTTGGGTTTGCAAGCGGGCAAATCCCGCAACAAAGTTTCAAGGGACTCGTTAAACCAGATCTCGCCACAAGCCACCATGGACCCGTATTCGACAATTTGCCGCTCTGCTATGTGTGACAATGGCAGGTAAGAAAAAAACCGTGAGTCGGGTCGCGAGGCAAACGCCTCAGTTCCACGGCGCACAGGAATTAAGTTGGATTCGTGGGTCTGTATGACACCTTTAGGCATGCCAGTTGTGCCCGACGTAAATACCAACGAAATGAGATCTGACGCCGATGCCTTATGGGCAGGGTGATCACCTGACCCCGCCGTGACCAAGCTATCCCAGGTAATATGATCAATGTCACAGCTGACACCCGGCAAAGTAATAATTAGCACATCCTTGGGCAGCACCGCTTTCACGGCGTCCCAATTACTGGTCTCACCCAAAAACAAAACTTTCGTCTCGGTAAACCCTAGAATATATTCAGCGGTCGTCGCTGTATGCGTTGTAAATAAGGGTACCGAAATATTGCCAGAGGCAATGATCGCTAAATCAGCGAGGACCCAGTGGGCACGATTCTTTGATAGCAAAGCCATGCTTTGGCCAGAACCCAACTTCTTTTCGAGGGCCGCTGATGCGGCAAGCACCTGATTCTGAGCCTCAGACCATGAATAAGGCGTTTCACCCGCTTCGCTCAGGTCTCGTAACCAAACTCGCTCAGGACACTCCTGTGCCCAGTGAGCCAACTGTTCGGTCAATGTTTGGCATTCCATGATTCCCCCTATTGAATCTGCATTTTTTTAACGATGATACCGATTTTTTGATACTTTAGAGACTATCGAATTCAAGTTTTTTAAGCGGGGCACTTCTGTGAACAGACTGACCTATACGCTGTGACGCTGGGTATCTTAACGACTAAAACAATTCCCTAACTAAAAAGCCAAAGAGGCGAGATCTATCAAAAGGCTCAAAGGCTGCAGGTTCCGGTCTTGCCTATTGGAGTGATAGCGGCTACGCCACACAGATACGACACCGCT
>QXYP01000366.1:4368-10452 GCA_009886815.1 Halieaceae bacterium | reverse complement strand
AGAGTCCTGCTTGGGAGCCCTTGAAGACTGTGACCTTCCGGCCTCTGCGATTGAGTCTGTTCATGTTGGCAACGCCTTTGCCGAGGCTCAGCGGCAACAAGGGCATTTAGGTGCCATGGTCTCTCAGGTGGTCCCCGAACTGTGGGGTGTACCGGCAATGCGCCATGAGGGCGCTTGCGCATCGTCATCTTTGGCGGCGCTTACTGCCATGGCTGAAATTGAGGCCGGCCGTTACGATTGTGTGTTGGTCTTGGGCGCAGAAGAATTTAAAAATCTGCCCGGTGATCAAGCCTCCCAAAATCAGAACTCGGCAGCGTGGCGCGACCGTGAAGATATTCACTGTAAATTTATGTGGCCCGCAGTATTTGGCTTGCTGGCAGACGAATATGATCAGCGTTATGGGCTAGATCGGCAGGTCTTAAACCGCATTGCCGAGATTAACTACGGTCATGCTCGTCGCAACCCCCTTGCTCAGACTCGGCAGTGGCAATTCGCCGATAACAGCTTTATCGAAGACAATGCTTTGAATCCGGTGATTGAGCCCGGGGTGAGGCGCTTGCACTGTGGTCAAATTACAGACGGCGCTTGTGCCATTGTTTTAGCCTCTGAGAAATTTGTTGCCGACTATCGAAAAACTCGTAAAACAAAGGGGCCGATTGCGCGTATTGACGGCTGGGGTCACCGTAATGCAGGTATTCGTTACCGCGATAAAGTTGAGCGCAGCAAAGATGCTGCCTATGTATTTCCTCACGTGAGAGATGCCATTGAGGACAGTTTCCGTCGCGCCGGCCTTGCCGAGGTACATCAGCTTAGTGGTATCGAGACCCACGACTGCTTTTCGATGACCGAATATATGGCCATTGACCACTTTGGCATTACCGCGCCTGGCGAGTCTTGGAAGGCGGTTGAGGACGAATCTATTATTTTGGGTGGCCGGCTGCCCATTAATGCCAGTGGCGGCCTCATAGGCTGCGGTCACCCGGTGGGAGCAACAGGTGCGCGTATGCTGCTCGATGCCACTCGACAGGTAACGGAGCAGGCGGGGGACAATCAGATAGATGGGGCGCAGCAAATTGCCACACTCAACATTGGTGGGTCCTGCGCAACGGTTTGCAGTTTTGTCGTCGGTCAGGGGTAAGGGTTCCCAGAGATTGGGAAGTTTGTATTTGCTAGCCTTAACCGCTATCGATGAGATTTTTAGGAGTGAATAAATGAACCTGCCAGTAAAAGATCCCGAAGCACCCTTTGGCCACCAGTACGGTCCTTTTGTGACCGACGTTTTTGCGCCCCTGTCTCAAGAAGAAACCTATACAGACCTCCCGGTGGAAGGACATATTCCGGCAGACCTCAATGGGGTTTATCTGCGCAACGGTCCGAATCCGCGTTTCGAACCCAAGGGTGAGTACCACCCCTTCGATGGCGACGGCATGTTACACAGCGCCCATTTTGAAAACGGGCGTTTGGTGGTGAGAAATAAGTGGGTCAGAACCGACGCCTGGCAGCGCGAAGATACAACACAAGCCGCTGAATACTGGGGAATTCGCCAGACGCTAAAAGGGCGGGAAGATCAGCCGATCAAAGACTCGGCTAATACCGATGTCATTGGTCACGCAGGTGCGGCATTAACAACGTGGTATTTGGCGGGTGTTCCCTACGCGGTTGATCCCATCACCCTGGAAACACTGGGTCCACGCTATAACTATTTAGATAAACCCGAATCCGGCATGTCGGCTCACTGCAAGGTAGACGAGGTTACCGGGGAGCTCATGTACTTCGACTACGGCGATCACTGGCCTTACATGTGGTACGGCGTGGCCGATGCCCAAGGTGAAATAACCCATCGTGTACCTATTGAATTGCCGGGAAACCGTTTGCCCCACGATATGGCCATTACTGAGCACTACTCGATTTTGCATGATCATCCGGTATTTCATGATGAAGAGGCACGTGCCGCAGGCCGGCACAAGATTGTCTTCGATTCCACTATGGCGAGCCGTCTTGGTGTCATTCCCCGAAAAGGCGATGCCGAGTCTATTCGCTGGTTTGAGTTTTCGGGCGCCTTTATTTACCACGTGATTAATGCCTGGGAAGAGGGCGATGAGATCATTATGGTTGCCTGTCGCTATCAACCTGCAAAAAATGCCGATGGCAGTTTTAATGACGTGGGTACCGCAAAAATGATTTCGCGCTTGGTCATGGATGCTCGGCTGTGGCGTTATCGCATGAACCTTAAAACGGGGGAGTGTAGCGAGGCGTGTCTCGACCCCAACTTTAACGTGGAGTTTCCAAGCTACGATTCACGACGTACGGGTAGGAAGACAGAATTTGCCTACCTGGTCGATCACGATCCCAAAGTTTTGCGCTGGATGGGCGTTTGTAAGTACAACACCGATACCGGTGAGCGCCTGGGAGCCTGGACAGATGACTCGGCGCATTGCTGGTATAGCGAACCTTGGTTTGCGCCTGCCGACAACCAGCAGTCAGAAGACCATGGTTATGTTGTTGTGTTTGTTTGGAACGATAAAACGCAACAGCAAGAACTGCAGGTTTTTGATGCCAGAGATCTGAGCCAGGGCCCAATTGCGCGGGTACAAATGCCAACACGCATTCCGCCCGGGTTCCACGCTTGTTGGATGAAGCCCGAGCAAATTCAAAGTCGGGCTCGCTAACGCGGTCATACGGCGGCATTTGCGCATGCCGCTCCCCCTGAGTGATAAGGATGCCAGCAAGGAAACCGAGCTGGAAAGCGTTGGCCTTGCTCAAAAACGAAAACCGTAAAAAAAACCAGAAGGCTTGACATTCTAATATAAATGCTAATAATAACGATTCTCATTTAGATTAGTGGTAGTGGTCATGCAGTTTAAGGTTTTGAAGGTTGGAGCGCTTGTTTGTGTTTCGGGCGCATACGCGGCAGCTACCCACGCGGAAAGCCCAACAGAAACACCGGTAGACGGGCAGCCTATAGAAGAGATTTTGGTGCGGGGGCAGTACCTGCAATCCAGCCAAATCAATGCGCTTCGCTCACCCACGCCGATCCTCGATGTACCGCAAAGCCTGAGTATTGTCACTTCAGAAGTCATTATGGAGCGGGGCTTCACAGCGGTATCAGAAATTGTCCAGTACATGCCGGGTGTTAGCGTTTCCCAGGGTGAGGGTCACCGAGACGCCATTGTATTTCGCGGCGTTCGTTCTACGGCAGATTTCTTTATCGACGGAGTCCGCGACGACGTTCAGTATTTCAGACCGCTTTACAACCTAGAGCAGCTAGAGATTCTCCGCGGCCCCAATGCCTTACTTTTTGGTCGAGGTGGCACCGGGGGTATTCTTAATCGAGTGACGAAAAAGCCAGAGCTAGATCAGCAGTTCTCTCAGCTGACCGGTTACGCCGATACCTTTGGTGGTGGTGGCATACAGGTTGACGCCAACTGGGCGACCAGCGACAACACCGGATTCCGACTCAACGCTATGCTGGAGGGCTTGGAGAATCATCGTGATTTCTTCGACGGCGATCGCATGGCGATTAACCCGACCTTCAAAATGCGGCTTAGCGATAACACCATGCTAGACCTGTCCTATGAATATGTAGACCACGAACAGTTCATCGACCGGGGCATACCCACAGGCACCGACGGCCGCCCGGTGGAGGCCTTTAAGAAAATCACCTTTGGCGATGAAGACGTGAATGTAACAGGGCTGAAAGCACACATTCTGATGGCCAGTATTGATCACAATTTTTCGGAGTCGACCAAGGGCAAGGCGACCTTTTTCCACGGCGATTACGATAAGTCTTATCAAAACTTTTATGCATCAGGCTACAACGAGGCCAGCGCACCAAACGAAGTGACGCTGGATGGTTATGTCGATACCACACAGCGAGAAAATACGGTGTTGTCGGGCAACTTGGTCAACGAAAGCACCCTAGGAGGCATGCAACATCGCTTCCTCGCAGGGGCAGAATTTGTGAAGACCCGTTCAGATCAGGACCGGTGGAATACATTTTGGTCTGCGACCGCCGACGACAAAGAAACCTTTTTTGTAAATAGACCCTTGCAAGTATTGGGCGGTATTGGCGTGAATTCGAGTGGAGCGCCGACGACCAATGATTTTTATGTCGATTTGAACGATGACACCCAAGTCTCCATCGATGTCTATTCGGCGTTCATTCAGGATGAAATCAGTATCACAGAGAAGTTCGACATTGTTCTGGGCGCCCGTTTTGATCACTTTGCGATTGACGTTTTCAATGTGCCTAACAACGACGAGAGTTCGAGAACCGATGAGGAGGTTTCCCCCCGACTGGGTGTCGTGTTTAAGCCCGCTACAAATATGTCGCTGTATGCTAGTTACAGTGAATCTTTTTTGCCGCGCAGTGGCGAGCAGTTTGCCAACATTAATGGCAGTAAAGGGCAGCTAGATCCCAACACCTTTGAGAATATGGAACTGGGCTTCAAGTGGGACCTCGCTTCAGGCTTGAGCCTGACGGCCGCCGCCTTCCAGATTCAGCAAACCTCGCCTCAGGTTGCTGACAATGATCCGTCAACCCTGGACGTGATCGAGACAGAAACCGATGGTGTCGAGATTCAGCTTGAGGGGCGTTTGACGAATTTCTGGAATATCTCGGCGGCCTACACCTATTTAGACGGTGAACAAGTGGGCCGATCAGGCCCCTCGGGAAAACGACCCAGGGAGTTGCCTGAAAGCATGTTCTCGCTCTGGAATTCCTTCCAGTTCTCGCAAAAGCTCAGTGGCGGTTTGGGTCTGACGTATCAGGACGAGAGCTTTATTAACAACAGCAACTCGGCGGTGCTGCCCAGCTATACACGAATCGACGCGGCGCTGTATTACCAGCTATCAAAGACGCTACGCGTGCAGGTCAATATTGAGAACCTAAGCGATACTGACTATTTCCCCAGCTCTCACAGCACCCATCAGGCCACGGTAGGTGCGCCACTGAATGCCCGCTTTGCCATTACCAAGGATTTCTGAGTCAGCGGCTTTAACGAGGGCGCCCAGCGGCATTTAGCGCAGCGCTAGGTGCCCTAGAAGCGTAGGACGACAGGTATTCATAAAATATTAACCCTCGCTTTGGCCGGGGTTTTTTTATGGGCGCGCACTTACTGTCTGGCAGAAGCTGACTGCTCTCGTAGTGCCTTAAACTCGGAGCCTGTTTTCCAAGTAGGCCAGCGCTTGGCATTGCCAAGCTCCGAGATGAGCTGGCGGAACAGTTCGATGTCTTGTACCGCCCCGGTCAAGTCCCAGTCAGCAGACCAGGCATCGCAAGGCTTGTGATAGCAGTTCCCCACATAATCGGCGATCCATTGGTTGCCGGCTTCACGCCCGCCGTCAACAAGGTCGGCGCCTCCGGCGATGCCCATCATTAACAACACCGGCACCCCTACCCGGGCCATGGAAAAATGATCGGCGCGATAAAAAAGGCCATTTTCGGGCAGGTTTTCTTCGGTAACGTATCGTCCTGCTGCCTTTGCCACTCGATCGAGATCATCTTCCAGCTCGCTTTGTCCCTTTCCCACCAAAATGACATCGTTAGCGGCGCCAGCGGTTTGTAGAATGTCTAGGGTAAAGTTGGCCACGGTTTTCTCAATCGGGAATATTGGGTCAGCCGCGTAGGCCATTGAGCCCACAAGCCCCGCTTCTTCCGCGGTCCAAAAAGCCAATAAAACGCTGCGCTCAAGTGCCGGTGCCGCTTTAATGACCCGGGCAATTTCTAAAATTCCTGCGCTGCCCAGTGCGTCATCGTTAGCGCCTGCACGAACCGTGCGACCTTGTTCATCGGGTGCCCCAATGCCATAGGCATCCCAATGCGCAGACGCCATGATCACTTCCTCAGGTCGTGCGCTGCCGGGTATGAGCCCCAAAACGTTCTGGCTATCAAAGGTCGTAATATCGACTTCTAGATCGGCATTAAAGCGAATGCCCTCAAGCTCAAAGGCTTGAAACTCGGGCTGCCGGGCTTTCTCTCTAAGCGCGTCTAGATCATGGCCGGCTGTAGCTAGCAGCTTGTGAGCCGCATCGTTATGCAGCCAGCCTTGTAACTTAACAGGAAGTGCTTTGGGGTCTTTGTTG
>QXYP01000366.1:3930-4358 GCA_009886815.1 Halieaceae bacterium | reverse complement strand
GCCCGCGGCTGCGGTTTCGTGAATCACCGGCGCGCCGAAAGCCCCCCGTCGGGCCGCTTCTTCAAACTTGTAGGCCCAGCGGCCGTAGTAGGTCATACGCCGATTACCAAAGCGTCCGGCCACGGGCTCATCGGGCTGTGCCGCAAAATCGGGATCGTTAACCAGGTAAATAACCAATTTGTCGGTTAAGTCGATATCGCCATAGTCATCCCAGTCTTGTTCCGGGGCATTAGCACCAAAACCCACGAAAACAACGGGAACATCCGCGGCAGAAATGTTTGTGAGGGCCGTCGCGGTATCAACGGATACCGAGACGCCCTGATTAAGCGTTAAAACTGTTTCTGGGGTTGAGAAAGTCATTGTTACCGGTGACTTCACCTCCGAGCGCATCATAGGAACGGCCTGTGTCCAGCTGCCGTTCACGCCAC
>QXYP01000366.1:0-3920 GCA_009886815.1 Halieaceae bacterium | reverse complement strand
GGGGCTCGCCCCTCGAAGTCATCTGAAGCCATAACCTTGACGATGTCGGATAGGTTTTTGGCGCTAATTTCTAACGGGTTTTGATCAGCCGAGCTCTGCAGCGACCAAAATAGCGCGAAGAGGGCGGGTAGCAATAGGCGCATAACGTACTCCGTTGGAGAGGGTGATGTCAGATCCTCTAATATAGCAAGGTCATTCCCTCTCCACCGAAATGAATGGTGTGTCGTGGTTGCGACTCCGCTGCGCTAGATCACTACGGTTATCGCGCCTACGCTGTTATTGGGCGCCAAATTACGAACTCGCGCGTTTCTTCAGCCAAAGAAATTGCGCGATTAGGCCGATGACAAATATCAGCAAAAAGGCGAGGTGAAATTGCTGAAGCAGGGGGTCCTCAAGGGTATCAATGAACGGATCGCCAACGGGTAGTCGTCGCAGGAAATCGGTAATCGCAGGAATCATGTGAAACAGCAGGGTGCTGGTGTAACCCAGAGCCTGAAAATACTTTGATACCGACCCAAACAGGTGGGTTTTTTCCATGATCACACCACAGGCCAAAGCAGCCAGTGTTAGAACAGCAAGGATGTGTGCAATACCAAATCCGCCCTGGTTATAAATGCCCAACGCCGTACCGGCGACAATTAACGTCAGCAGTGCGTATAACTTGCCGGATCGCTGCTCCAGAGTAATGACTCGGTATTTAATGATCGTGTAGAAGCCGCTCAGTACGGCAGCGATGCCCAGTATGGTGTGGAACCAGCCCAGTGGTATCATTTCTGGCATAGCATTTTTCCTTGTATGGGTAAGTTTTTGCGCTCGGAATCACTTAAATGTTAGAGGCATTGCGCTCTACAATGTGGTTCTACATTGTGGCTCGTCATGGTACCTCATGATGGCCGTAGACTCGGAAACGATTGATTGCGCTATTTTCGGTAACGGCAGTTTATGATGATGGCCTCATAGATGGATAAGACCTACAACAGGCGTCATGTTTTGGTAATCGCTCTATGTCTTAGGTCGCAGAGGTATCGCCGTGGCAATTAAATCGAGTATCTATAAAGCCAAGCTCAATGTGACCGATATGGATCGGCATGTTTATGACGAGTTTCCGCTCACGATAGCCTGCCACCCTTCAGAAACCGAAGCGCGCATGATGCTGAGAATTGTTGCGTTCGCCGTGCATGCCCACGAGCGACTGGAATTTGGTCGAGGTATCAGCACCGATAACGAACCGGATCTTTGGCAAAAGTCGCTCTCGGATGACATCGAGCTCTGGATCGACCTAGGCACTCCCGAGGAAAGCCGAATTCGTAAAGCGAGCGGCCGCTCCAAGCAGGTCGTGCTCTACACCTACGGAGATCGCTCGGTACCAGTTTGGTGGTCAAAGCAAGAGTCGGTACTCAAGCGGTTTAGCAATCTCACTGTTGTCCAGATATCGGATGCCTCCATGGGTGAGTTGGCTGCTATCGCGGGTACCACCATGTCACTGCAGGCTATGATTGAAGACGGACAGGTGGTTCTCAGCAGCACAGAGCATGATGCGCTAGTACAGGTGGACATGGCGGTGCTTAAACCTTAGCGCGGCTATGCGGCTCATGGAGCCGTGTGGGATATTGGCAGCGCGCGCCGGCTGATTAAGCGCTATGAGGTGGTCACCCCCGCGCGATTTTGCCCGTATCCAAAGGACACAATGCGGCTCAGTGATGAGAGATTTCTACCGGACTGGTCGCGCAATCCATTAAAAAAAGTCTGCGTGGCCCGCAGTGCACGCTGACTGGTGATGCCGGAATCAATGATACCGTGATTGCGCAAGCAGCCCTCGACATCGGCGGTTAATAAAAACGTATCGACACCCAGAGTGCGCAGGGCATAAGGGCCCGTATTGCCGCCCAGGCGGCTACCAAACTTTTTGAGATAGAGCCAAAGGCCAATCACGTCGTCGTCAGGCCAGCCGGCGATAAAGGCACCGAAGCTTTGGGCTTCGCGGCGTTCGGTATCAGCAATCATGGCGGCATTTGTGAGGATAGTTTTCACTTTATTGTGGTTTCGAATGATCGCAGGGTTGCGCGCTTTACGTTCGAGCATATCGTCGGGCATCATCAAAAGGCGCTTAATATCAAAGCCCCAAAATTCCTCTTCGAAGTGATCCCATTTTTTGTCGACAACCCGCCAGACAAA
Organism: Halieaceae bacterium; assembly: GCA_009886815.1. Classification (GTDB taxonomy): domain Bacteria; phylum Pseudomonadota; class Gammaproteobacteria; order Pseudomonadales; family Halieaceae; genus Luminiphilus. Next base: position 1,745 of record QXYP01000366.1, on the reverse strand, counting down.
TCCCGACTGAAATATCTTGCGGGTGAATTCTGCGAGATAACGATCTGAGCCTAAGGTCTGCAGCTGCTTGCTGCTGGCGACCTTAGGTAGCATGGCCTCCACGGCAGCTTCGCCGCCTTTGCGTTCGCAGGCTCTGTCATAAAGCTCTTGGTAATCTGGCGTATTCACAGCGTCAGTGTAATGCCTAAATCGGTGTCGAACGTCATGGTTGCATAAAATTTCGGCGTCATGTTTAAAGCGGCGCCGACGTGCGTTTAACCGCAGTGTTAAAGGGGTGCCCGTTCAAGTCAATGGCAAGCCAAATGCCTGCGGCTTAGGACCCAATGTGTGCGTCGATCTAATCCCGGCTTGGGTGCCGCGGTCTAGGTGCTTAGACGCCCGGTTATGGGTTCGCCAATACTTTGGAGTCAGAAGCATTGTTAAGGGGAACAAAAAGGGCCGATTCATGCCCACAGAAGGAGCAGTCGCAATTTTTTCTGGATCAAGCTACGCAAAGACAGTGGAGGGCTCTATAATTCGGCGCGGAACATCGGGTTAACCCTCACGTTAGAGGTCGCGGAGGTAAGCCGCCATAAAAGGTGTTCGAACGCTGTGATGCCTAGGAGCTCAATAATAATGAAGTGGCAAAATCTTGGTGACCAATTACCGCAGGCTTATAACCCGCTGACTCGGCTTATTGGTCGATCGACACTGAGAATTTTAGGTTGGCGTATTAACGGTGAGTTTCCAAATCGCCCGAAGTTTGTTGTTGCTCTGGTACCTCACAGCTCCAATATGGATTTTATTTTAACCATCGCTGTCCTTTGGTCCCTGGGCCTAAAGTCGAGCTTCATGATGAAGCACACGCTGTTTTGGTTTCCTTTGGGCCCAATACTTCGTGGGTTAGGCGGTATACCCGTTGATCGTCGCAGCTCCCAAGGGCTTGTTGAGCAAATGTGCACGGAGTTCAGTCGGCGCTCGCGCTTGGTATTAGGGGTGACGCCACAGGGAACCCGGGGCGGCTCGGGGGAGTTCAAGCAGGGCTTCGCTAGAATTGCGACCGCGGCGGGAGTACCCATACTGCCTGCAATCTTGCACTACAAAAAACGGACGGTGCAGTTAGCGTCACTTATCGAAGAGTTTAATGACGTACCCAAACTCATCGAAACGGTGCAAACAATGTCACTCAGTGGCTCGGCGCGGCACCAGCGTGCATAAATGGTGTCATGGCGCATATTCTCCCTAGAGCATTGCAGGGTTGCTCTTATGTCAGCACGGGTAGCCCGAAATCTTGCGAAAGGCGGGACATGCATTGGGCTGTCCACTTATGTATGATACAGTGTATCAATAATGGCTAGTTAACCGATTTTAGTTAAGACGCAGGGCTATCGTGAACAGTATTTTAAGTGCCGAACAGAAATGCGCAGAGAACGGCGTAAAACTGACAAAGCGCAGAAAAGAGGTGCTAACCGCTCTGCTCGAATGCAATACAGCATTGTCAGCTTATGAGCTGACAGAGCGGTGTAACCAGCAGGGCGAGCCCGCAATGCCGCCCATGTCGGTGTACCGTATCTTGGAGTTTTTAGAAGAGCAGTCACTGGTGCACAGACTTAGCACCACCAACAAATACATTGCTTGCTCGCATATTAGCTGCGACCACAGCCACTTTCGTCGTCCGCAATTCCTAATATGTAATGACTGCACACGAGTTCAAGAGGTTAATGTGACGCCGGAGACCCTCAAGGCCATCGAGCGTGTTGCCGCGA
>QXYP01000365.1 GCA_009886815.1 Halieaceae bacterium | reverse complement strand
TCAGCTCCCCTGCTTTTAGGGGAATGCCGAATTGCCCCAGGGTGTTGGCCAGCCAAGCGACACAGTTAACCGGGCTGCCGAGCGCGGCGGCACCGGCGCCGACACTCAGGGTTGCTCCGTTCTTCTCTACCACCATGCCGCAGGTGGAAAGATCCAGACTTCGTGGATCGACAGCCGCTTTTTCATTGACCACAAACAAACCACAAGAGGCGTTGTCAGCCACGGTATCTTGGATCTTTATGTTCCAGTCTTCGATTCGCGAATCGACTACTTCAAAGCAGGGCATTACGGTCTCAGTCGCTGCTAGTACATCGGCATTGGTGATGCCGGGTCCGATCAGATCGCGCTTTAGTACAAAAGCAATTTCACCCTCGGCTTTAGGCTGAATGAGTAGTTGACTGATTGGCATTTCGTCGCTGTAGACCATTTTGTCGGTCAGGTAGCCAAAATCGGGCTGAAAGACCCCGAGCATGTTTTGGACGGCTTTACTTGTGGCACCTATTTTCTTGCCGATGATTTTCTCGCCTGCGGAGAGACGACACTCCAGCATATGCAACGAAATATGATAGGCATCGACTATGGTGATATTTGGGAAGCGTTCGGTAAGCGGACTCAATACGATTCGTTTTACCATTGCTTGGTAGAGTTCGTTACCTAGCTGTTCAATGAGTTGTTTATCCATAAGGTATGACTCTCGAGTAAATTGGGGATTGGATTTTGTTAGGCTGTTTCAGCGAAAAAATTCTCTAATAGCTTACAGAACCGATCAGTGTGCTCTATTTGAGTCCAATGGCCGCAACGGCCAAATACATGGAGTTGAGCATCGTCTATCCAATTGGCTAGCGTTAAGCTGCTCTGCAATGGAATAACTTCATCTTCACGGCCATGTATCACAAGAGCAGGCTGTTTGATTTTTTTGACATCGACCTCAGCGCTGCTCAGCGCGTCAACCCAGCGCTGTCTTGGCGCCGGAAACATAGCCTCAAATGACGCCTGAAAACCGGGTCGGATACTGGCTTGATAGCGCAGCTGTGCAAGTTCGTCAGTGACCAAGCTGCGGTCGTAGGTAAACAAATCCATCAGTTCTCGCATGGTCTCGAACGATGGGGTATAGCCCCATACACGATCTAATCCTTCGGTAATTGGAAACGCTACACCAGCAGCTCCCATCAACACCATTTTTTTCACCCTGGTGGGGTGGCGGATGGTGAAGGCCAATGCGAGAGCACCGCCAAAGCTGTTGCCGACAATGTCGACACTCTCCAGTTCAAGGGCATCGATAAAGGCGAGCAAATGTGCGACCCATGTGTCGAGCGAATAGCAGTTACCTTCCGGTCGGTCGGTATAGCCAAAGCCGAGCATGTCGGGGGCGATCACCCGTCTTGTTTTGCTTAGCTCAGGAAGCACCAGTCGCCAATTTGCCCAAGCAGTGACACCCGGTCCAGAGCCATGTACTAGGAGCACCGGGTCACCACTCCCCATAGAGTGGTAGTTGGTGTTGATACCATTAGCCAGGATAGAGTCGCCGATCTCGGGGTTGCTGGTCTTATGCATTTTCTTCAAGCATCCTTAGAGTTTGATACTGACGTTTTTCAGCTCGGAGTAGAACTCCAAACCATGCACGCCGCCTTCGCGGCCGATACCCGATTGCTTTGCACCACCAAATGCGGTGCGCAGATCTCGCAGGAACCAGCTATTGACCCAAACTAGTCCGACCTCCAGCGCCTCGGGAACGCGACTGGCGCGGGCGCTATTTTCAGTCCACACCGAGGCGCAGAGACCGTAAACCGTATCATTGGCCAACTCGATCACCTCTTCCTCACTATCAAAGGGCCGAATATGGCAGCATGGACCAAATATCTCTTCGCGGATTACGCGGGCGTTATCGTCTAAACCAGTCCAGATTGTCGGTTCAATCCAGGCGCCGGCATTTAATTCTGGGCCCATATCTGGGACTCCACCGCCAATGATCACGGTGGCGCCTTCATCTTCGGCGAGTTTGTAGTACGAGAGTACTTTGTCGCGATGTTCTAAGCTCACCAGCGGGCCGAAGTTGGCCTCCTGATCTTCTGGCCGGCCGAGTTTAAGCTGTTCTACACCGGCTTTTAAACGTGCGACAAATTCGTCATAAATGGGGCGTTCGACGTAAACGCGCTCTGTGCCGAGACAGACTTGGCCGCAGTTGACAAAGGCGGAGCGCATGGTTCCCTCAATGGCCTTGTCGAGATCGCAGTCGGCGAAAACTAATGCGGGATTTTTGCCACCGCACTCCATGGAAATGTTGCGTAAGCCCACTGACGCGGCGCGCATGATCACTTCACCGGTACGAGTCTCACCGGTAAACGTGATGGCATTGACAAGCGGATGAGTGGTTAAGAACTCACCTGCAGAATTGGGCCCAAAGCCGTGCACCACATTGTAAACTCCGGAGGGTACACCGCACTCGTTCATTACTTCGCCCAATAGAGTGGCAGTGGCAGGTGTCTCTTCTGACGGTTTCACCACCACCGTATTACCGCAGGCAAGTGCAGGGCCCACTTTGAAAGTCATCAGCAACAGCGGTAGATTCCAAGGGCTAATCACAGCGACGACACCCTTGGGAGTGCGATGGCCGTAGTTAAGTGCTCCAGCGCCGTCGGGGGTGTCGAGTTTGAAGCACTCTGTAGGGTGGTTAACTAGGGTTTCAGAGAACGCAGTGAAATTGGCTGCGCCACGGGGAATATCGATATGTGATGCCATGGAACGTGGCTTGCCGGTATCAAGGCATTCAGCGGCGAGGAACTCTTCGAAACGCTCATTGATGCGTGCCGCCACTTTGTTCAGTAGCCCGGTACGTTGGGCTTGAGTCATTTTCCCCCATGGTCCTTTTAGAGCGGCTTTAGCGGCGATCACTGCAGCGTCGACATCCTCGGAAGAGGCCTCACAGACCATGCCGATCAAACGGTTGTTAACGGGTGCACGGTTTTCGAACGCAGCGCCGTTACTCGATGCCACGAATTGACCATTGATAAAATGCTTGAATTCCATTTTTTACTCTTTGACTAAATTAAATTTGATCGGATATTCCACCCAGCTGTGTTTCTGGCAACAACTGGATGAAATATTTAGCAGTCGGATTTAGGTAAGCACTGTTAAGAAGCGCTCATTGAGCTCGCGATCATGATAGAAGATAGCTTTGCCAAGCTCATCCGCGTCCCAGGTAACAGTTGGGTGATCCGGGTAGTGATAGTCACCGCCACAAAAGACCTCATTGCGGTTGCCCGATGGATCGAAGAAGTAGATTGTCTGGCCATGGGTGAGCCCGTGCCGAGTGGGTCCAATATCGATTGGCGTATCGGTCATTGATATAAGGTCTGCGGCGCGCAAAACATCTTGCCAATTTTCCAGCCAGAAAGACGCATGGTGGAACTTATCTTTTTCGTCGTGTTTGATAAAGGCGACATCGTGCGCCTTACTCGAGCAGGTCAAAAATATAGCGGCTTTATTACCCTCTGGATCAACAACTTGCTCTGCGAGATCAAATCCGAGTATATCGATGAATAGAGATAGATTGCCCTCCAGATCATCGCCATAGAGCAAGCAGTGATCAAATCGAGTAGGGCGCATGCCTTTCAGGCCGCGAGGCCAAGCCTCAGGGTTGCGCGGGCTGATACCCCATTTTCCGGGCTGTTCTTTTGTCGCAAACAACTCGAAGGAATGCCCTGTCGGCGCTTTGAAGCGGACCCGACGGCCGCAACCATTGAGCTCGCCAACAGGAATTTCGGTGGTGGGATAGCCTTTTTGATTAAGTTCATTTTCGAGAGCTTCGAGGGTGCTTTCGTCAATTACTTTGTAGCCAGTAAAATCCATTCCTGCTTCATCGGTCTCACGCAGAACGACGGAGAATTTATCGACTTCGGTCCAGCACTTTAGATAGACACGGCCTTCCTCGTCACGATCGACTTCAATCAGACCGAGAAGATCACAATAGTGGCTTAGAGCTATATCCATATCGAGCACGCGGATTTGAATATGTCCGGGACGCATTACACCTTTTTTCATTTTTATAATCCTCTTTTGATTAATTTTTTTTAATTAGCTGATTAATCCAACGCTTCAATGACCATGTCGCTGCGTGGAAAGATTCGACATGACAAACCCATACCCTGGTTCAACTCATCAGCTGACACATGCTTTTTGCTCATTTTCTTGCTGAAGAACTCACCGTTGAGCACGCGTATCTTGCATACTCCACAACCGCCACCCCGACACCCTGCTTGCACTGCTTTAATGCGCTGGCTTTCCAAACCATGGAGCAAGGACTGCTGCTCGTTACAGTAAAACTGACCGTCTCGGTTGCTGAGACTGATGGTGTGCGTTGCCCATTTCATGCCCTATATTCTCTTAAACAGTGCACTGCGCTGTACCTCATTCGCACCATCAGCCGCGGTGACAAACTTTTCCATGTGAATATCTTTCTCGAACAGTCTTCCTTGCATCAGCGCGTTGATAGCCGCATCAATCATTAGAGGTGGCCCGCACAGGTAGGCTTTGTGATCAGCAAACTTACCTTGAAAATGTGCCGCTGCGGCTTCATGCACGAAACCGATGAACCCTTGCCAGTTTTCCTCTTCGGTGGGCTCGTTTAGCGCTGGTACATAGGTAAAGTTACTGTGGTGCTCAGTGAGCTGCTCGAAGCGCTCGCGGTGGTATAACTCAGAACCGTTGCGCGCGCCTTGAAATAAAGTAATCTGGCGTTCGTCACCGCTCTCTAACAAGTCTAGAATCATGGACTCTGGTGATGATAGACCTGAACCTCCAGCAATAAACAACACGTCTTTAGGGTCTGACTTGCGAACAAAGAATTGCCCATAGGGTCCAGAAAACTCGATTTCATCGCCCACCTTAAGTTCGTTGTGGATATAGCCGGTCGCAGCGCCGTCGGGAATCTCGCGAATATGCAGTTCGATCCGCCCTGGATTGCTAGGAGCGTTGGCTATAGAAAATGCTCGGGTTCCCTCGATACCTGGTAGTTGCAAATTAATGTACTGCCCCGCCTGAAAAGTCATGTCTCGATCTAAGGCGAGAGTTAGCCCTTTGATGGTCGGCGAAAGGGTTTCGATCGCGCTGACAGTTGCGGTGTAATCTGCAACCAGATGACCGGCAAAGTCCGGGTCTACATCAATTTCTGCTTCGATCACTAGGTCCGATTCAGGCATAGCACAGCAAGCAAGAATCTTACCGTCGTCGCGTTCTGTATCTAAAAGTGCGAAAGGTGATGCCTCACCTTGGTCTGCTTCGCCCTCAACAAGCTGGCACTTACAGGTGGCGCAGGTGCCATGTCCGCAGGCGAAAGGAAGCCAGACACCCTGGCGAAGAGCGGCACTGAGAATTGTCTGACCCTCTTCCACTTCAATAATATCGCCAGTCGGCTCAATGGTGACTTGATAACTCATGATGATTCCTTAGATACCTGCGCCTTTATAGCCAGTTAATTCTGGTGTGACGAGTCTCAGCAAAGACTTGTGACCAATACCCAACTCAGCTAGGGTTTTGCTGTGATCAGGTTGGAACACACTGTTGTCGAGTATCCACTGGGCTTTATTCCAGTCAATTTGAGTGAACTCTGGGTGCTGCCCAAAAGCCTCGGGCATGACATTGTCGAGTAACTCCTGAAAGCGCATCTCTGGCGGCAGCGGAAATGCCCGAGAGGAGCAAAACATTTGATGTTTATCCCAGCCTAAATAGACCAATTGGGCGCCGCCAAATTTCTCAAGCGAGTCTTTAAATTCACCGTGATAGTCATCACGTAATGCTCTT
>QXYP01000364.1 GCA_009886815.1 Halieaceae bacterium | reverse complement strand
CTGCCTTTGGCTCTACATGCTTAGTTTCCGTTAATTAATTTAACGGCAAACAGCCCAACGGTCAGGACGTTGGCCGCGAGCCCCGTAAAGTTTGACAGTCGATCCCGGGACATAACCGACTGCGGTCCAGTTCTATATGACAGTCACAAGCTCGGTACTGGCACCTTGCTATAGACCGCCAGGGCCGAAGCACCTGGATGGTGTTACAAAGGGCTACTTACGCAGCCAGTTGTGCACCGTAGTTGTCGTCATTGGCAACTAATAGTTTGCAGCTTTGGATTTACGTGATTGGCTACCATCACGGCATGCACCGCAGGTTTCGTTACCGTCGTCGAATCCGTAACGCCCCCAGTCGCTCAGAGTATATAGCATCATGGAGGCTCACAGTGATGCCACAGCTTGTAAAATATGAACGGCCTTAAAAGCCTAGGAAACGTTATAAAGTAGCAGCCCGAGATTTCTGACGGGTAACAGGAGTAAGTAAGTGTCAGACGAGCAAACAGCTAGCAGCCCCGCGGCAGTCACGTTTATGGGGTCCGATAATCAGGCGGGGGCGCACCCTAAGATTCTTGACGCGCTGGCGTCAGCGTCGAGTGGATTAGTGTCGGCCTACGGCGAAGACAGTCTCACTGAAAGTTTGAATCACCGTTTCAGCGAGATTTTTGAGGTCGACTGTGAGGTCTTTCTAGTTGCTACAGGTACGGCGGCTAACTCGCTAATTCTGAGTGCCATGTGCCCGCCCTGGGGGGCGGTGCTGTGTCACGAGGGTGCTCATATTATTAACGACGAAAATACTGCTCCTGAATTTTTCACCGGTGGTGCTCGCCAGATTGGCGTACCGGGTCAGCTGGGTAAGCCCAGTCATGATGCCATTCGGGCGCAAGTCGAGCTTGCCCAGCTTAATGGAGTCCACAACGTCAAACCCACAGCGATCAGTCTCACCAATGCCACAGAGCAGGGAACTATTTTGCAGCCCACTGAGGTTGCCGGCTACGGTGAACTAGCCCGGGAATTGGATCTGGGCTTGCATATGGATGGCGCGCGCTTCTCCAACGCGGTGGTCGGTTCAGGTGCGTCGCCAGCAGATCTTACCTGGAGGGCTGGCGTAGACGCGCTGACCTTTGGTGCCACCAAGAATGGCGCTATTGCTGCCGAGGCCGTGGTGTTTTTTAACGATCGCTTTAGTGCTGATTTTGCCTATCGGCGTAAACGGGCGGGGCATTTGTGGTCTAAGCATCGATTTTTAGCCGCGCAGTTCGACGCGTTTCTAACGGATGATTTGTGGTTAGACAACGCGCGTCACGCCAACGCCCTCGCAGCGCGGCTCGCGAGCGGGTTATCGCAGCTGCCGGGTGTTACTTTGCCCTGGCCCACAGAGGCCAATGAGGTTTTCCCGGTGTTGCCTGAAGTTATAGACCAAGCGCTGGAAGCCGCAGGCTTTGTGTACTACCCGTGGCCCATGGTCCCCGGAATGAAGCGGTTTGTGACCAGCTTTGTAACAGACCCTGAAGATATCGACCGCCTGTTGGCCGTTGCTCAGTCGGCGGTCTGATTAGTATCTTTCAGAGGGTTTGCGTAACTCCAAATTGCCCGCAGTAACCAACGACGCGTTTTCTAGCTGCGTTAGCGCGTTGAACCGCTGACAGAGGGTTGTGCTCAAACCCCTGTTGATGCGCTAGTTCGCGGCCATTGCTGCTTGCAGTGCTTTGAGATTGGCTTTGTCTTCGTCGCTGAGCTGGGTGGGTTCGCAGCGGGGGTCGGTTTTCTGGATCGCACTGATCATGCCCCTAGACAAGGGAATGGGTTCACAACCGTGGTTGTTGTCGCAAATAAGATCCCACTGGGGTTCGGCCTGAACGTGGCAGGCAAAGCAGTTGCCGCCAAATCGATTCACAACTTCGGCAAAACCGCGCTTGCCAATCGTTGTGCCCTCGGGGGAAACATTTAATTCGAAAAACTCCCAGTCGTTGGTCGCCGGGTTAAAGCCCGCCTCGCGCTTCACCATGGCCTCGGCAGGCACCAGCTGCACCACCGCACCCTCAGGGTAGGTGCCTCCGTTGGCGCTGTTTGCTACCGCAACCGTTTCTGCAATATTGCCTAGCAGGTTGTCCACATAGAAGTGCCTAACAGGGGTCATATCATTGAGGCAGCGAAAGGTCTCGTTGGTGACTTCTGTAGCCACAGCAGATTGCGATAGAGCCGCAGTCATGAGGGCGGAAAATAGCAGGCTAAATCGATTGCGCATGGGGGCTCTCCCTTGTTGGATAACCTGAGTATACCCGAGGTAGAATTTGTGCAGATTTGCGCTCGCTTGCGAAGGCCACTACTGTGGGCGCCCTCACAATTCGACCGTTAGCGAGAAAGGAGTTCCCATGCGGTTTACCCTGTTAGTTCCAATGTTGTCTGCCTTGTTTGCTGTGTTTATGGGTTTTATTGCCTCTGCGAGTGCCAATGAATCTTCACTGACGGTGCAAAGCATCGCCGAGCGCATCCAGTCTGGCGAGTTAGACGAGAGCCCGTTGTTTATGCCCACGGCCGAGCGGCGAGTTGTTTTTGCCAATCCCGAATACTTTATGCCAGTGCGAGAAATAACCCCAGGGGGAAGTCCTTACCCATTGCCCTCGACACCGTTGGATCTGAGCAGTGTTGCCTATGAGGTCGATGGCGAGGTCTTCACCCTGCAGCATTTTTTGTCGCAACAGCCACTGATGGGTTTTTTAGTGATTCGCGATGGCGCGCGGCTACTGGAGCACTATGCCAGTGACCACTCGGTAGATTCGCGTTGGATTTCTTTTTCGGTCACCAAATCGGTGACATCTTTACTCGTCGGTGCGGCCTTGGCCGACGGGTTTATTAGTAGTTTGGACGACAGCGTTACCGCTTACCTGCCTCGATTACGCGGCAGTGCCTACGACGTGGTCACCGTGAAGCACCTCTTGCAAATGGCTTCGGGTGTAGCTTGGAATGAGGATTACTTCGACCCCGAGTCAGATGTTGCCCTAGCGGGCATCCTCGGCGGGGTGGCGCTGACTGATTATCTTTTGGAGCTGCCCAGAGCGCATCCA
>QXYP01000363.1:15923-16354 GCA_009886815.1 Halieaceae bacterium | reverse complement strand
CCTACTGGTATCGAATTCTCAGCTTTTTTGGTAAAGCCAAGCAGACGAGCTTGCTCGAAGAAGAGGAAGAAGGCAGCCCTAAAAAAGAAGACGAACAGTAGGTGCAACACCGCTCAGTAAACAGAACACAAGGCGACACATTGTGACCTTAGATGCCCTACCGTCGTCATTTCGTGATCCCAGCGGTTTTGTCTTCGCTGAAAACGATCGGGTCTATCGCCAAATCAACAACGGTTTCGCTAAACACTTCGATCAGTTTATGTCTTCGGGACTCTATGATGTTTTGGTTGATAAAGGCTACCTAGTCGCCCATGAAGACGTCACGGCGTCTAACATTCAGCGCGGCCCCGATTGCTATCGCGTCATTGCACCCGAAGTTATCCCCTATATCGCCTACCCTTATGAGTGGAGCTTTAGCCAGTTACAAGATG
>QXYP01000363.1:0-15913 GCA_009886815.1 Halieaceae bacterium | reverse complement strand
ACGGCTATATTCTTAAGGATGCTTCTGCCTACAACGTTCAGTTTAGACATGGTAAACCCGTATTTATCGATACTCTGTCGTTCGAGCCCTATGTGGAGGGTGTGCCCTGGGTTGCGTACCGGCAGTTTTGCCAGCACTTTCTAGCGCCACTCGCACTCATGGCGCGTGTCGATGTGGGGCTGGGTAAGCTTCTGGTCACCTATATTGACGGTATACCACTGTCACTTGCGAGTAGTCTGCTTCCGCTAACAACCCGGTTTAACTACAGCTTACAAACTCACATTCATCTCCATGCGAAAATGCAGGAGACGTACGCCGATGCCGCTGGCACGCCGACGACCGCCAAAAACAGCGCCACTAAAAACCCCAGACAGCTGTCCAAAACGGGCTTGCAGGCCATTGTGGAAAGCTTGGCGTCTGCTGTAAAAAGCCAGCAATGGAAGCCGCCACAAACTGAATGGGGCGATTATTACGACAATACCAACTACAGCGATGGCTCCACTGACGAAAAGCGAAGGCTGGTCGACGATTACCTGAGCGCTATCGACGAGCCCCTAAATGTCGTGCATGACCTGGGAGCCAACACTGGCGAGTTCAGTCGTATCGCCGCAAGGCATGCAGGCTTGGTCGTTTCACAAGACATAGACCCAGTGGCGGTTGAGCGCAATTATCGGCGCCTGGTCAGTGAACCGCCCAAAAATGTCCTACCGTTGCTACAAGATCTCTATGCCCCCTCTCCTGCAATTGGCTGGGGCAACGAAGAACGGGATTCTTTCCGTCAACGAGGCCGGTGTGATGCCATTCTTGCGCTAGCACTCGTTCATCATCTGGCCATCAGTAACAACACCCCTTTAAGCCGCATTGCAGGGCTCTTCGCGGAACTTGCACAATGGCTAGTGATTGAATTTGTTCCTAAATCAGATAGCCAAGTCGCTCGCCTATTACACACCCGAGAAGATGTGTTTCCTCACTACAACCAACAAGGGTTCGAAGAGGCTTTCTCCGCCTACTTCAATATTGTCAGAAGCGAAGCCGTTGCCGGTAGTGAACGACAGCTGTACCTAATGCGTTCTTTAAGGTCTGATTTATCTGGGTAGTAGCTTCGCCAATATTACCCGCATAGCGACCTCTGTTCATCCGCACAAACCGCACGCTTGCCTCAGTACGACTCTTACAGCTTGGCCATAAGAAACTGTCCTCGTCGGTGCTGACCTGCTGGCAACTTAGTCTGCATAGAAATACTGCGCCAATTCCTGCAACATCAAATCTTAAAGCGACGCCTATTAGGCGATACAGGAGCTATGCCGTGAGTGAACCGTTTCCAGGCCCCAAAACAAAAGCGGCACTGCGTCGCGGAATTCCTCTCTTTAAAAATGGGCAGCGTTTTGAACAAGACGAAAAAAAGGCCGGTTCCAGAGGGTTTAGACCGGTTCGACAAATTGTTATCGATAAAGCCTCTGGAGACTATGTTTGGGATTTAGACGGCCGACGCTATATCGACTTTCAAAACGGTTGGGCGACCAACCCATTGGGCAATTGCCATCCTGAAATACTCGAGGTCGTCGAGGCCGCCAATCGCCGCTATGGCTTTCATTTTGACCATCCGTTGCGCTACGACCTAGCCGAACGATTAGCCCCTATCATGCCCGATCGCGCTCTACCTAGGACTAACTTCGAGGTGTCGGGCACCGAGGCTGCGGAAGCCGCGGTTCATCTGGCACTCACCCATACTCAACGCCGCTATATTGTCACTTTCGGCGCCTCTTATCATGGCAACTCCTTAGCGGGTAAATTGCTCAGCGGCTTAAGCGGTGAATCAGCAGCCTATCTCGAGGGCTGGGGCGGTGGCGTCATTCGTGCACCCTACCCATTCAGTGATCATATTCCCGCCGACATGAGTCCTCAGCAGTACGTTGATTTCTGTCTCTGGTACCTCGAAAAGCAAATTCCCGAGACTATTGCCAGTGCCGACAATATTGCGGCAGTGCTGATCGAGCCCGGCCTTGCAGAGGGCGGTAACTGGATTCCCACAAAAGAATTCATTCAAGGTTTAAGAGGCGTCTGTGATCGTAACGACTGGCTGCTCATTAGTGATGAAGTACTTACTGGCGTGGGTCGTACGGGAAAAATGTGGGCAATAGAACACTACGATGTGGTGCCCGACATTCTGATTTACGGAAAAAATCTGTCTGGGGGTATCGCACCCCTGGCAGGTATCTCGGCCAGAGACGACATACTGGGAGACAACACCCATTTCAACTCCGGCTCAACGTTTGCTGGTTCCCCCGCAGGCTGCGCCGCCGCCATAAAAACACTCGAAATTTATGAGCGAGACGGAATCGTCGCAAAGGCCAAAAATCTCGGTGAGATTGCCCGTGGCATTATGTCTGGCTGGGAGAAGTACGCCATCGTTAGGCAAATAAGATGCAGCGGCTTGCTTATGGGCGTAAGTTTTAATGCCAGCGAGCAATTGCACCCACATGCCGAAAACTGGTGGGCAGCGAGGGCAATTAGAGGTGAAATGTTGGAACGCGGTGTTTGGGCGATCTCGGATCATGAGGATACGATTAGGCTGTATCCTGCCCTCAACATGGATGAATCGACGTTGCGCGAAGGCCTGGCAATTATGGAAGAAGCGATACAGCGGGTGAGCAACGGCAGTGCTATTGAGGGCGATGCATCGGCCTTCCCCTCGGGAGTTTCTGGCTTTTAGTTACTCGCCGGACACCACTTCACAGTGCACATTAACCTGCGCCGCGCACTTAATATGGCTGAATCATGCCAAGCGGCTATGACCGCTTCAGGCCGCTTCTAACTAGAGGACGCTCAAATTCAGGCTTACTGCACTGATAGAGATCGAATCGTCGTCTGTCGTCGACTTTACCATCGCTTTTTGTCATCACTTATATCAGTTGCCAATTCGGGAGAATTAGAGCCACTACCCCTATTGTTGAATGATCGATCGACCAGACGCTCAAATTCTTCCTCAACAACCCTGCACGAAACACAGCTAAAGCGCTGACTCGACCACCTCAAAGTGCACATCAACTTGGGCCAATCTTTTAATCAAGGCATCACCAAGAGCGCTCGCCGGTGTCCAGATGCCCCCCTCGACAGCCAAATCATCTTGCGCCAGACAAAGCCCTGCCTGAGCCAACATTCTCGAGGTGGCACCGTAGCCAGGATCACGTTTTCCGGTCACCTTAACCCGCAGGCTGTGCTCACCTTCAGCGCCGGCGCTGCCATGCGCCCAAAATTCAAAAAATCCGTTTTCTCGGGCCTGGGCGTCGGGCCCCTCACCGGGGTCGGGTAAAAAGCGTTTAAGTATGGCCCGGGTAGGCCCAAATAGCGCGCTCCCCATAATGGCACCAATCGCAACAGAGGAAGTGAGTGCTGCTATTCGGCCGCTGCACAATTGCGATTCGTCGTAGCGAAACCCTTCACCATAAGGCAATCCAGCGAGGGCATTGGAACGTCGCACCACCTTCGTATTAATGGCAGCCATCACAAACGGGCCCGTCCATGAGTTGAAGTTTTCATCCCAGGCAATACCCATCTGATCGGGCCGATCTAGCCCCGCCTCCAAGCCCGGAGGATAAAGGGCATACGGATTCATTAGGCGCTTACGCAGGGCCGGGTCTTTCATAATTTGCTCACTCACCAGCATCATGCTGGCGACCGTGCCGCCGCTCACCCCACCCGAATAACGGCCCATGCGCCCTGTCACTGATTCTGCATACTGGCCAAAGCGCTCTTTAAACGTTTTTTGTAGCAAGTAAACAGAGAGATCCGATGGCAAGGAATCAAAGCCACAGCAGTGTACCAAGCGTGCCCCGCTGCTCTTGGCTATAGGATCAACGCGCTCATAAACCTCTGCCATCCACTGTGCTTCTCCGGTGAGGTCACAGTAGTGTGTGCCCTGCTCAGCGCAGACCTCGAGCAAGGTCGTTCCGTATCGAGCATAAGGACCCACTGTAGAAATAATCACGCGGGTTTGTTCGACCATGGCGGTTAACGCAGCGGCGTCTTCGCTGTCTGCAACCAGAAGCGGCAAATCAGGCTGGCCCAGTCGATCTCGCACTGCTTCGAGCTTTGTGGCGCTTCGCCCCGCAATAGCCCAGCGAACTTGGGGAGCCTGTTCCGCAAGATACGCAGCAACGAGCTCACCCGTAAAACCTGAAGCGCCAAAAAGCACAATATCAAATGGTCGATCAGTCATTGAAAACCCTTTTTAGGTTGGAAAAGCCATGGACAACACCTGTCCCTTCGTTACGTTTTCGATGCCGAACTGGACGTCTTGAACGCACCCCAGCAGTGAGCGCGCTTTGTTAAAACGACTTGGGCATGCCCAGATCGTGCGTCGCAACATGTGACAGGATAAGGTTGGTTGAAATGGGCGCTACCTGATAAAGCCGTGTCTCACGGAATTTACGCTCAATGTCGTAGTCGGTGGCAAACCCCGCTCCCCCAAAGGTTTGGATACAGGTATCCCCCGCACCCCAAGAAGCCTCCGACGCTAAAAGCTTGGCCATATTAGCCTCGGAGCCACAGGGGCGCCCCGCTTCAAATAGATCCACCGCACGCCAAACCATCCCCGCAGCCGCCTCCGCCTGAATATGCGCTCTAGCGATAGGAAATTGCACACCTTGATTTTTAGCGATAGGGCCGCCAAAGACCTCGCGCTCTGACGCATAGTTTGCCGCCGCCTCAACAAAGTATTTAGCATCACCAATGCATTCGGCAGCAATTAAAATACGCTCGGCATTCATGCCATCGAGAATGTAGCGAAACCCCTGTCCCTCTTCCCCGATTCGATTGGCCATAGGCACCCTCAAATCATCGAAGAAAAGTTCGGTCGCTCCGTGATTCATCATAGTTTTGATGGGCTTAATCGTGAGACCTTGACCGACCGCTGTACGCATATCGACCAGCAACACCGACATGCCATCAGAACGCTTGGCGCAATCTTCTCTAGGCGTTGTTCGCACCAACAACACCAAGAGATCAGAGTGCTCGGCCCGTGATATCCAGATCTTCTGGCCATTAACAACATAGTCATCGCCATCTTGTACTGCGTGAGTGCGAATTCGCGTCGTGTCGGTGCCACTGTTGGGTTCCGTCACGCCAAAGGCTTGTAAGCGCAAGGCGCCACTGGCGACCTCAGGCAGGTAGCGCTGCTTCTGCGCTTCGCTACCATGCCGTAAAAGCGTGCCCATGGTGTACATTTGCGCATGGCAGGCGCCACCATTGCAGCCGCTGCGATGAATCTCCTCGAGAATCGCGCAAGCAGCACCCAAAGGTAACCCTGCCCCGCCGTACATTTCGGGAATCATGACCGACAGATATCCCGCCGCCGTCAACGCCTCGACAAACTCGACCGGGTAACTGCGCCGTTCGTCTTTGTCACGCCAGTACGCCCCAGGAAATTCCTCACAGAGGCGTTTTACACCTGCTCGGATATCATCGTATTGCGGCTCATTACTCATCTTATAAAAACCAAGAACCGCCATCGACCATATGGGTCTGGCCGGTAACAAAAGCGCTCGCGTCAGAAGCGAGGTACAGCACGGTACCCGTGACGTCGCTGGTTTCAAGGTTACGCGGTATCACCTGACCGGAAGCGATGACTTTTTTGGCCTTTTCCAACTTCTCGCCAAAAAACTCCTCGGTGCCCTCCGTCATAACGGCTGACGGTGCTACGGCATTGACTCGAATACGATCACGGCCCAGCTCTCTTGCCATACCCCGGGTCATGCCAATCACTGCCGCCTTAGACGCCACGTAATCGAGGCCATAGGGCAAACCATAAACCGCCGCTAAAGAGGCTATGTTAATAATAGAACCACCCCCGGAATCGCGCATGGGCTGTACGATCGCGCGACAGGCATTCCAAACCCCTTTGACATTGACGTTCATCACGGCATCCCATTGAGCCTCTTCGAGCAGGTCAAATCGCGCGCCTTTAAGCCCACCATAGAGCGCCGCATTGTTGACCAAAACGTCTATGCGACCAAAAGACGCGAGCGCCACTTCTGCCATCGCCTTGCAGCTCGCAATATCAGTAATGTCCACTGTTGTGGATACTGCCTGACCACCATCTCGTAAGATCGCCTCAACCGTCTCGCTACAATCATTCACGTCACACGCCAGCACGGCTGAACCGGCACCCGCCAGCGCTTCGGCATAGGCTCGCCCCAAACCACGGGCCGCACCGGTCACGATTGACACTTTATTTTCCAACTGCATAGGCTTTCCTCTTTGCCACAAGGTGCCAGATAGCAGGTCTGATAAGCAAGCCACTTGTTTGTGGGCACCGTCAGAGATGCCTTGTCGGAACGACAAAATTGGAATGGCCAAATTTAAAACCGATTAGGCCCGCTTAAAATTTTACAAACTCAACGCAACATGCTTTTTAAAAGTTTCAGCATCAGCGAACGAAAGTTTCCAATCAGCACTGAATAGATCACCGCCAGTGCCAATTCTAGTAAGCGCGCTTTGCGTGTCGTCACACCTCCGGTAAGAAGCGCTGGATTACCCGTCAATGAGTGTGTTTAATTCGCCCTCGTTAATTTTTTAAGGAAAGCCATCGTGAACCCCCCCAAAACCCATCAACTTCCTGGCCGCTGCACAATGGTGTTAGCCGCAACCATCGCCACATCGCTCATCAGCCTAGAAGCGCTGAGTGCACCGGTCACGTCTATTGATGCGTTCTTTGACCCCAATGGTCTGGAGGTCGCCCCCGAGGATTACCCCACTGCAGAGACCTCCAGACAGCTGCTGATTGCCCAGTCCCGTGCACCGGTCAATGCTCTCAACCACGCTCGTCAGCTCACTCCCACCAATGACCAACCCGTGGTGCGTATGAACCGTGACAGCTACTACAGCTTTGCAGTCGTTGACGTGTCAGCGGGTGCCACCATTACCATCCCGCCAATACCCGAAGGAACCTATGCCTCAGTGCAACCTGTAACCGAGGATCACCGAATACAACCAATGTCTTATGGCAGCGGCACCTTTCAACTCGCCACCCACAAAGGCTCACATATCTATGTGATAGTACGACTCGACAGCACGCTTTCTCAAGCAGACGCCAACCGTATTCAGGATGGCATGTCTATTTCTGCTGGCAGTGCTGAGGCTTTCTCAGCCGAGCCCGTTAATGAAGCGTCCTTCATGGCCACTGAGGCTTCCATACGCGCTAAAGCCCCTCAAATGCTAGCTGAGGAAGGGGGCAACGCCGTATTTGGCATGTTCACCGCGCCGACCGACCCATCCCGGGGTAGCTACACCGTTTATAAGCATCAGATGGGGGCAGCCCTAGGATGGGGAGGAGCTCAATCTATCGATAATCTTTACGAGCTTTCACCACAGTACCCCGCGGAAGGTTGCCATCAAGCGACGTTTGAAGATCCCAGAAACGGCGCCTTTTGGTCATTCACTGTTTATGATGAGGCGGGTTTTATGTTCGACGACCTCGCGAGTGTGAGCTCTGATACCGCAACACCCAACGAAGATGGAACCTTTACGGTGAGTTTTGGCTGTGGCTCGGACGCGATAAACAGCATTCCTACAATGAATGCTTCTGGGGTATTTAATTTGGCCGTAAGGCACTATCGCCCCTCCGAGCGGGTTAGGGAGGAGGGCTATCGTCTCGTACCCTATGTTAAAAAGGTGTCGGAGTAGTCCCTATCTGATGATGATCTGATCGAATGAACCCTGGCGCTTTTCTCTTAACCAGAGATTGCGCCATTTCGACCCCTATTTTGCGGTGATTGATGCTGGGCGCATGATCAATTCTAGCCCCCCCCAATACGCTTTTTGAGGTGGCACTGATCGCCATGTTCGCCATGTTCGCCAAACACTCTCTTGATACCCAGTAGGCAACGCCGCCACTAACTGGCCTGAAATCGTGTCCGACACCCCTATATCCATTCACGACATCTTGTCGCTCGCAGTCGCATTGTCTTGACCTGCGCAGGTTGATCCAAGAGAGTTAGCGCAACAAGGTCGGTGCAGTCGCGCCAAAGGAATTTCATGGAAGCTGCACACACTGTTTGGGAGGTCGATACGTTTTTGGCCGTTACTATTGGCATTGTGGTTTTGTTTTTGGGCAAACGCATCAATCGACTGATACCCGTATTTGGCAAGTACAGTATTCCCGAACCGGTCACTGGCGGCCTGTTTATCGCGATCATCCTATTCGCTATTCACTCCTTCGCTGACATCAGCATAGAATTTGAACTCGGCGCTAGAGATGCACTGCTGATTTATTTCTTTACCACCATAGGCATCAACGCAAGCTTCAAAGATCTTGCTGCGGGTGGAAAGCCCCTTGCCCTACTACTGCTGGTCACCGTCATCTACATGGTCACCCAAAATCTGACCGGCATTGGTATGGCGAGCGTCCTTGGCCTGGAGCCCGCAGTAGGCTTACTCGGGGGCACGGTGTCACTCATTGGGGGCCACGGCACGGCCATTGCCTGGGCACCGCGATTTGCCGAAAATTACGGCATTGGCAACGCCATGGAAATCGGTATCGCCTGTGCAACCTTTGGGCTAGTGCTGGCGAGTTTGATCGGGGGCCCCGTTGCCAAATTCCTAGTCTCGCGACACCAGCTGGTAGCCGGCAGCGATGACGATCTCGACGTGGGTATCGATGAAGAGGCAGACCCTGTCAGCCTAAATTATATGGAGTTGCTCGATGCCGTTTTAGCCCTCCACATTTGCATAATTATTGGTTACTTTCTGGATGTCGGTCTGAGCCAATTGGGTGTGCATCTGCCGCTCTTCGTGAGCTGCCTATTTGCAGGCATTATCATGACCAACCTGCGTCCTCATGCACTACCGCGTATCACCGGCACGCAGTGGCCCTCTCGCACCCCCGCAATGGCTCTTATCGCCGATATTTCTTTGGGAACCTTTCTAGCCATGTCGCTGATGAGTATGCAGCTTTGGGAAGTGATTGACCTCGCTGGCGCACTTTTTTCGATCTTGGGCGCGCAAGTGATCGTGGCAGTGATTTTCATGATTTTTGTGGTCTTTCCCATGATGGGGAAAAACTATGAAGCGGCGGTAATTGCCTCGGGATTTGGGGGCTTCTCAATGGGAGCAACACCCACTGCCATGGCCAATATGTCTGCCGTTACCCAGCGCTACGGTCCCTGCCATCAGGCGTTTATCATTGTGCCCTTAGTGGGTGCTTTTTTTATTGATGTCACCAACGCTATTTTAATCCAACTCATGTTTGGCTGGCTCTAGTTTCTTCTGGCTCTGGTCTGCTGTGGCTCTAGATTAATAGGGGCTGTAACGGGTGTTGGCGTCTGGATTTCACAGTTGATAACAAAAAAGGGAGCATTGCGGCTCCACTTTTAAACTTAAAACTCGGCGTCACGGCCACCGCTGTGGGTGACTTGCTGTAGAGGCCGAGTCGGTGGCCAACCCCCGGAGACCCGGGAAAGATTATTCCCCTTTGTTAGCACCAAAGAGACCGACACCTAACTCACCGGCAATATAACGAATCGCTTGCATGCCTCTGACACTATTACCCGCCTCATTGAGGGGCGGAGAAAAGGTCGCAATGGCAAACTTGCCAGGCACCACGGCAACGATACCGCCGCCAACCCCTGTTTTGGCTGGCAGGCCCGCGCTGTACATCCACTCCCCCGACTCATCATAAAAGCCTGCTGTAGCCATGATGGCCAGCAACTCTGGAATATGAGCGGCATCTAGCACCCGTTTGCCCGACACTGGATTAACGCCTTGGTTCGCCAAAGTGGCACCCATCATGCCTAGATCAAGGGTATTGATGCCGGTAGAGCACTGCCGGGTATAGACTCGCAGTGTTTCTTCAGGATCGCTGTAAAGTCGCCCGTAGTTGTAGAGCAAATTCGCAATACCGCGGTTACTCCAGGAGTCTTCGTACTCAGAGGTATAAACCTCTTCCAAGACTGGAAGCTCTCGACCCGCGTAGGCGTTTAAGTTAGCGTGAATTTGGTTCCACCGATCTTCTTCAGAGTCAGCCTCTACAAGGCTCACAGCGGCAATAGCGCCCGCATTCACCAAAGGGTTGACCGAGCGAGCGGCGTATAATTCAAGCGCCATCTTTGAGTTAAACGGCAAGCCCGTGGGCTCAACACCAATCTTCTCACGTACGGCGGCAGGGCCTTGCTGATCCATCACGAGTGACGCGGTAAACGGCTTCGATACCGACTGAATGGAAAACTCGTAATCTATCTCTCCCGCAGAAAAGATTTCGCCTTCTCGAGTCACGATAACCACACCAAACATTTCGCTAGGCACCGTCGCAAGAATCGGAATGTAGTCGGCATTGGCGCCATCGTTGACGTCTTTAAACTGTGCATGGGCACGGTCAACCACCGCCTGAAAATCAGTGGGCATCTCTTTAGCAAACGCCTGGCTACAGGTAAACACTAAGGCCAGGCAGGATGCTACTAATCGCATTGTCATCTTCAACACTCCCTTTATGGATATTACGAAAGGCTCACATACTTTAGTTTTAATAAGCCATTAAGTTAAACATTTCACAGCGACGTATAGGACACGCGCTTAGCACTACTGATTAGCTCACAGGCCCCGCAGAAAATTACCCGAGTCAAACCCCACCTTCAGCGAAAACTGAATGCGGTAGTCATCCCCCGTCGCGCCATCCACGTCCTGACGCTCACCCCAAATAAATTCGGTACCCAGCATCACGTTCTCACGAGGGGTATGCAGCAAATTGATCTGTGCGATTTGGCCCTTTGCAAACTCCGAACCTGACTGGCCAGCGCTGTTATCGAGATCGTTCATTGACCAGCCTATAGAAGTCGACCACTGTTCATTCCAGTAGTGGTCGTAATAGGCGCTAATCCCCAACAGCGGCACGGCCTCAGCCCTCGCGGTATTCAGATTGTCAGTGCTAGGAGCAATATCGATACCGCCGTCGTTCATGTAATTACCAATACCCTCGCCGTAAACGACCTGAAGCTTCAAGACGTCGTTAGCAAAAGTTTTAATGCCCGCACTCACATTAACACCCCAGCCAAACTCACTGTCTTGCGCTCCAGTATCCAAACGCTCGTAACCCAACTCGCGGAACATAGCGGCCACCTGATAATGACCAAAGTCGCCGTTATTGCGATAACGAAGACTCAAGTCAGGCACATCGTTGTGGGCCTGATAAATGTCGGCGGCTGTCGAACCCGTTGACTCACAGTCATAGGCCGAGGTGTTCAGCTCACAGGCATTGGTGTCTCTAAATCGGCCCACGGTCAAAGCGGTCGAGGGATCTTCTAGGGCAATAGAAAACTCATCTTCGCCCAGTGGGAAGGTGTATCTCGCCTGCTGGTTTCGATAGAACACCATCCCTGTGGGTCCCCAGTAATCGATGGTATTGGGGAAAATATCGCCATCCATAAAGTTAGACCAGGTTTGACCTACGCCCACGTTTTTGTAGGTCGCCCAGGCATGTCGTAAGCGCGGCGTCGTCTGACCTTCATCACCGCCGACACCGAACAACTCAGCCTCTAATAGGTAGGTCACGTCATCGCCGTAGTTGCCTTTGATGCCCAGGCGGGATTGCCTAACGCCAAAGATAAATTCACCGTCCTGACCGTACTGACCGGCATCGGTGGCGATAGTACTGACACGAAGGGTATCGTTCCAATTGGGATCAACGCGCTTGAAATCATAAATCATATCGGCCATGACAAAACCGTATAGCTGAGCAGAAGACGAGGATCCTTCTTCGACCGTCGCTTCATGCACCGGTGTTGTTTGGGCGACTGACGCGTCTGCAGCCACGGGAGCAACAACAGCTTGCTCACTACTTTCTACGCCAACCACATCGGCCTTGAGTCGCTGCAGCTCGTTCTGCATGGCGTCGAGTAGCTGTTGCTGATTGCGCAGCTGCTCTTCTAGTTGCTGAATGCGATCGGCATCGCTTGCTGAAAACACCCCAGGGGAAATCAATGCCAACATTACGCACAGGGCGCGAACTAGCGCTTTCATAACGGACTCCAAAACAGTTCAGGCGCCGCATCATGTAGAAGTCAGTGCGGCTTTGAGAAAACGAAAGTATCCCTGTTTTTTTTCTAACAGGCATTACCAAAACGTGACAATCTTTAACAAACTAATACGGGTGGCCTCACTGATTGAAGGGGCGCAACAAAAATCGACTGAACGCCGAACCCCGTCCCTCGCACTACAGCATAAGATTACATGTCGACACGGGTAAGCTCGATACCCGCTTATCCCTTGAAGAATATGGATTCAACATGAGACTGGGCAGCACTGGTAAACCGCGTCGCGAGTGTTTAGCCTCAGCCAATGAAATGAGCGCAACTGCCTAAACCGATTGCATAAATCGGCCACTGACAATACCTTCTGGCCTGTATTGGCGTACAAGGAGACCAACCATGCGAGCACTGGCGCTTTTCGTCTTACTGCTACTCCTCTCTGCAAATTCACTGGCACGTACCCAAGTTGTGATGCTGGGTACCGGAACCCCTATTCCCACACCCAACCGCTCAGGGCCAGCCACCGCCATTGTGGTTAATGGTAAGGCCTACATCGTCGATTTTGGCCCGGGTGTTGTTCGCAGAGCCGCTGAAGTATCGAAGGAGTATGGGGGGCCGCTAAACGCGCTCAATGTGGATCAACTGGGCATCGCCTTTCTTACCCATCTTCACCATGATCACTCTGCGGGATTGCCCGATCTGGTGTACACCAGCTGGACCCACGGTCGCGAAAATGCCTTTGAACTCTACGGCCCACCGGGCACCGCCGCCATGGCCAGCAATGTCGCTGAGGCCTGGCAGGAGGACAATAGATACCGACTTTATGGCTTGGAACCCGCAACCCCATTGGGCTGGAAAATCAATGCCCATGAGATAGAGGAAGGCGTTGTTTACCAAGATGAACGAGTGAAGGTTGAGGCGTTTAAGGTCAAGCACGGCACCTGGCCCAATGCATTCGCTTACAAATTTACAACGCCGGATAAAGTCATTGTCATTTCCGGGGACGCGGCCTACGACCCCAAATTAGAAACCATGGCCACGGGCGCTGACATACTGATTCATGAGGTCGTTTCTGAGGCAGCCCTAAGCCAACGCTCAGAGTTTTGGCAAAACTATCACCGCAGCAATCACACCACGAGCTATGAGCTGGCAGCACTGGCATC
Organism: Halieaceae bacterium; assembly: GCA_009886815.1. Classification (GTDB taxonomy): domain Bacteria; phylum Pseudomonadota; class Gammaproteobacteria; order Pseudomonadales; family Halieaceae; genus Luminiphilus. The sequence goes on along the minus strand of QXYP01000363.1, from coordinate 2,733 downwards.
TCGCGCCAAGCCCAAGCAGTTAATTTTGTATCATGTCCTGGTCTTTGGCCTAGAGGATGAAACCGTCCTTGAGGAAGTAAAATCACGCTATGACGGCACCGTTATTCTTGCGGAAGACCTTGATATTTATGAGTAACGGTTGCGGACTTGATGCCTATAACAACAGCAATGAAATGACTTAAGGCCAACACGATGCGATATCCCTTAGCACCGATCATACTTTTACTCTTGCTAAGCCTCTCAACTAGGGCCGGTGCGCTATCTGACGATGAGCGAGCCATCAGTGACTGGGTAGACCAACATCAGGAACAGGCCATCGCCCTTTTGGAAGAGACCGTTAACATTGGCAGTGGCACGATGAATCACCAAGGTGTTCGCGCCGTCGGTGACGTGATGGCCCGTGAGCTCAACGCACTAGACCTCGAAGCGCGATGGATCGATATGCCCGAGTCAGTGAACCGCGCCGGACACTTATTCGCAAAAAAAGGCGGCTCGGGCGCAAAATTATTGCTCATTGGGCACCTCGACACCGTGTTTGAAGCAGACGACGAGTTTCAAGCTTTTAAGCGGTCAGGCAACATCGCCGAAGGGCCGGGCATTAGCGATATGAAGTCGGGTAATGCCGTGATCATCTATGCACTCAAGGCCCTCGCCCATATAGGCGTCCTTAAACATATGGCCATAACCGTGGCCTACACCGGAGACGAGGAAAAGCCGGGGCGCCCTCTAAAAATTGCGCGAAAGGATTTACTGGAGGCAGGCCAGTGGGCCGATATTGCACTGGGCTTTGAAGGCGCCATTACGACTGAGGGCTATGATTGGGCAACAGTTGCCCGGCGTAGCTCCACCAGTTGGGTACTGGAAATCAAAGGACGGCAAGCCCATTCGTCAGCCATTTTCAGCGAGGATGTGGGTGCCGGCGCCATTAATGAAGCCGCCAGAATTCTCAATGCGTTTTACACTGAAGTCCGGGGAGAATACGGTCTCACCTTTAACGCGGGCAATATTCAGGGGGGAACGGCGGTTACCTATGAAGCAGCAACGAATCGCGGTACGACCTTCGGAAAAACCAACGTAGTGCCCAGTCATACTGTCGTGCACGGAGGCATTCGAGCACTGTCTGTCGATCAACTGAAAAACGCCAAACAACGCATGCAAGGGATTGTCGCAAAGCACCTCCCTCATACCGAAGCGACGCTTAGTTTTGACGACAGCTATCCACCCATGGCCCCCACCGAAGGCAATAAAGTACTAGCGCTGGCCCTATCGAAGGTTAACCAAGATCTCGGGCGCGGTGCCATGAAAATATGGGATCCCCTGCGCAGAGGTGCTGCTGATATTGCTTTTGTGGCGCCTTATACCGATGCCCTCGCAGGATTGGGGGCTCTGGGCGAAGGGGGGCATACACCTAACGAAAGCTTGCACCTCGACTCAATGGCTCTCGCCATAAAGCGCGCTGCCATCCTGATGCTGCGCCTCTCTAAGGGCAGTGGGGAAGAAAGCGCTCAAGAACCCTGAAACACGTACAGCCGCCTTTCAGCGTTGGTATATGGCCACGAACACCGCATCCAATCTGACCAAAATAAGGTCTTAGGTCTATTCTTGATTCCAAACAGGGCTGCGTTTTTCGATAAAGGCTAAACGCCCTTCCTCAGGGTCACCGCTATCGGCCATGCCCTCTAGCATGACCTGATTGGCATACTCAAAGGCATCAGCCAGCGGCATTTCTATTTGACGGTAAAAGGCCGCTTTGCCGCCGCGAATACTTTGTGCTGAACGCGAGGCGATCTTCTGGGCCAGAGCAGCCGTCTCATCAAGCAAAGTCTCAGGGGCAACATGACGATTGATAAGACCAAACTTAACCGCCTCATCGGCAGAAAACATGTCACCGGTTAAGGCCATCTCCATCGCGTGCTTGCGAGAGACATTGCGGCCAATACCCACCAGTGGCGTAGTACAAAACGCGCCCACGTTAACCCCGGGTGTACAAAAATGCGCATCACTGGCGGCAATAGCCAAATCACACGCCGAGACCAGTTGGCAGCCCGCCGCGGTCGCAGTCCCCTGAACGCAAGCAATAACCGGCTTAGGTGCCTGAACAATACCCTGCATTAAGGCAGCACAGTTTTCGAGAATATTGACGATACGCTGCTTCACTGCGGGTTTATCTTCGCCTTCCTGGGGGTGCATTTCTTTCAGATCGTGCCCTGAACTAAAAACAGGACCCTCAGCTGCCAAAACAATGACACGACAACGGTCATCTTCATAACCGGAGGCCAGTGCCTGAGTTAGGGTTGCTATCATGGAAGAAGACAGCGGATTACGACTCTTGCCCTGATTTAAGGTGACCCAAAGTACAGGGCCCACTTGCTCGGTTTTTACTAAGACTTCAGTCATTATCCTGTCCCGGCCTGCATGGCTGCAAAAAAGCAATCGCAAAACATTGAAGATTACGGTCATCGCTAAGAGGCCGCAACCACAAATACACCCCGCGTATAGGTTTATAATGCCAGCCCTTAGTCCTGCCGAAACTGCGTACCACTGGCAGTAAAATCACAAATCTAGACGCCCAGTAATCCGAGGTCCAACGTCAGCATGCCGCAAACCAAATTACAGCGCTGGATCATCATGTTGTCCCTTATTATGGCGGGGGAAGCGATTTTTACTTTGCCCTATCATGTCACCCGTTTTTTTCGCCCCACGGTACTCGAAGTCTTTGGCTTATCAGCGACG
>QXYP01000362.1 GCA_009886815.1 Halieaceae bacterium | reverse complement strand
CCCATGAGTTTAACCGCATCTTTTTCGGTCACAACAATAACATCCGCTGTAATTTTCTCGAGATCGTGGGCTGTTAGGGCGTGGTGATCTGGAAACGCATAAGGGGCCACATTTAAGCCCAGTGAACCCAGCGCAGAAAAAAACTGTTCGGGCTGACCCAAGCCCGTCACCGCAGCAACTCGAAGACCTTGCCACTGCAGGGCAATGCCTTCCACCCCGAGCGTCTTAGCGGAAGACGCGTGTTCAAAATGCTCTAACTGATAACGGAATCCGGTTTCCTCCTGCTCGCCATTACGCTTCAAAACCCAATCAACGGTATCGAGCCGCGCTGCTGGCTCACGTAAAGGGCCCATGGGCAGTAATCGTCCATTACCCGTCAGCCGGCTTGCATCGAGCACGATGATTTCAAACGCTCTGGGCAACTGCAGATGCTGAAGGCCGTCATCAGACAAGATCAAGGAAGGCTTATGCCTATCAATCAACAATTGAGCGGCGGCATACCGGTCCTGCCCTACCACAACAGGCCAATCCGAGCGTTGCGCCATCAGCAAAGGCTCATCGCCCACCAGGGCTGCGGATGAATCCGGCATGACTCTATACGGCCCCTTGCCTACAGTGCCTCCATAGCCTCGGCTAATAATGCCGACTTTATGGCCCTGATTTTGTAAGGCCTCGGCAAGAGCCATCAAAACGGGGGTCTTGCCGGTACCACCCACCGTAATCCCACCCACGACAACAACAGGAACGGATAAGGGGGCGGGTTTAATTCGATAGCGGCGCCACACCACAGCCAAAGCTGTCAACAGGCTCAAGGGCCAAAACAACCAAAGCCACCACGCCCCCTCGTACCACGCGCGGGTAACAGTGGCCTCAATACGGTGGCGCCACGGCATCATGATTGCGCAATTTCTTGCTTATGAAGACGGGCATACAAGGGGCTATCGATTAGCAGTTGTTGATGTGGGCCAAAGGCAACAATTCGGCCTTCATCCATCACTACCACCCGATCAGCACTTTCAATGGTCGATAACCGGTGGGCTATAATTAGGGTGGTTCGATCTTTGCAGAAACCGGCCAAAGCCTCTTGTATATACGTTTCGGATTCTGTGTCCAGGGCAGAAGTCGCTTCGTCAAGAATAAGAATTGGCGCGTCTTTAAGCAGTGCTCTCGCAATCGCCAAGCGCTGTTTTTGACCTCCAGACAAACCCGCTCCCCCATCACCCAGCACGGTGTCTAAGCCTTGGGGCTGGGCTTCAATAAACGCAGTCGCGTGAGCTTGCTGGGCCGCTGAGAGAACAGCATCGTAAGATGCCTGCCCCATTTCACCGAAGGCGATATTGTTGGCTATGGTATCGCTAAACAAGCTGATGTCTTGGGACACAACACCAAACTGCCGTCGGTAGTCAGCTAAGGCATATTCTTCAACCACAAGGTCGTCGAGACGAATTTCGCCGTGCTCAGGCGTATAGAAACGGAGCAATAGCTGTACCAGCGTTGACTTGCCGCTGCCCGAACGTCCTACGAGCGCAACCGTCTCTCCAGGTTTCAGCTGTAATGAAACATTCTCCAAGGCATATTCGTTGGCCTCTGGATATCGAAAACTCAAACGCTCAATGACGATCTCACCTTTGGCGCGGGTCACGGGGGTTGTGCCACGATCGGGTTCAGGCGCAATATCAATTTGCTCAAAAACGTCTTCCGCCGCCGCAAGCCCGCGCTGAATAATACTTTGTACGCCACTCAGAGTTCGTATGGGTTTGCCCATTTGCGCTGCGGCGGTAATGAAGGCCACCAACGACCCCGCAGTAAATCCAGCAAGGATTGTTGGATCCAGCGCGAACCAAAACAGTGCCCCCAAAGCCAGTGCTAACAACGTTTGTATCACCGGGGTGGAGACCGCCTGAACAAATGCCAACTTTAAGCTTTGATTACGATTGAACAGACTGGCGTCGGTGAATTTCGCAACTTGTTGTCGTGTCGCAGCAAAAACACGCAGGGCCTCAAAAGCCCCTAGAGATTCGCTGCTAACCTGCGTGACAGATCCCATAGAATCTTGAATACGACGGCTATAACGTCGAAAATGGCGGCCCACCACTACGACAACCAGGCCAATAGCAGGTGCCACCGCGAAAAATATTAGCGTCAATCGCCAATTGAGATACAGCATGTAGGTCACCAGAGCCATAACGGTAAGGCCCTCGCGTAAAATCGCCTTTAAAGCATCACTCGCGGCCCCAGAAACCTGCTCGACATTGAAAGTAATTTTGCTGAGTAAGTTGCCGCCGGTATTGGCATCATAATAGCGCCGCGGTGCGGCCATCATCACTTCGAACAACTCAACGCGAAGAGTATGAACCACGCTGCGCGCGACGACATTCATATAATAATTGCCAACGAAAAACCCCAACGCTCGGCCTAAAGACAAGACCACTGCAGCAACCGGTACCGCCACCCGCGCGTATTCCAGAGCAGTTTTATCTCCCGGCGGCCAAAACCAATGCGCCGCCGCTGATACCAAGCCCAATTCAACTTGACTGCTTTGTCCCAGTGAATCCAGCAAAAACTGTGTGAGGTCTGCCAATAAAACACTCCCAAGGGAGTACACCAAGAACCCAGCAACACTAAAGAGAAATGCCGCCGAATACGGCACCACGTAGGAAAGCAAAC
>QXYP01000361.1 GCA_009886815.1 Halieaceae bacterium | reverse complement strand
CGGCGGCTGAAATTTCACTGGCAGGTTGTAAGGTTGAGGCTAACGAGTATTGGGATTCGCAACTGAGCAAACTTCTGTGGGCAATAGGCCTAATCGGCAGTGGTTGTTTGGGTCGTGTGCGCCCCAGCCCTGCAGCACAAGCAGGGCTCATTAACGTAGTGAGTGATAAGTAAGGAGTAGTTCATGTACATCAACGGCCAGTGGCTCGAAGAGGGTCCCACTTTTGCGGTGTACAACCCCGCAACGGGTGCCTCGATAGGCTCGGTGATCGATGTCAGTAACGAGCAAGTTTTCGAAGCTATTGCCGCGGCCGAAGCGGCCTTCCCGGCGTGGTCAAAGACAACCGCCTACGAGCGATCGGCAATTTTGACGCGTTGCCATGCCTTAATGATGGAGCGCCAGAGGGTGCTGGCCGAGCTTATGACCACCGAGCAGGGCAAACCCCTGAAAGCGGCCATGAACGAAGTGAAATATGCGGCCGATTTCCTACTGTGGTTTGCTGAAGAGGCCAAGCGGGTATACGGCGAGACGATTCCCTCCGCCCGATCAGATCAGCGTTTTCTCGTTCACAAGCAAGCCGTCGGCGTTGTTGCCGCTATTACTCCGTGGAATTACCCCATTTCTATGCTGACTCGGAAGTTGGGCCCGGCCTTAGCGGCGGGATGCACCGCAGTACTGAAGCCGGCGGAGGCTACCCCTTTGTGCGCCGTTGCGGTTTTTGAAATTCTACATGAAGCGGGTTTGCCCGCGGGCGTTGCGAACCTTGTAACGGTCAGCGACCCCAAGCCGGTTGGCGAGATTTTTTGTACCCATCGAGCCATTCGTAAGCTGACCTTCACGGGTTCCACCGCTGTAGGGAAATCATTGGCCCAAGCGGCAGCGCCGCAGCTTAAGCGCGTGTCTATGGAACTGGGAGGGCATGCGCCTTTTATCGTCTTCGATGATGCTGATCCAATACACGCCGCTAAGGGTGTTTCCCTGGTTAAGTTCTTGAACACGGGACAGGCGTGTATCAGTCCCAACCGAATTTTTGTCCAGCGGAAGATTCTCGATAGTTTCCTCGACACACTTCAAGTTCGAATTGAGAAACTTCGGGCAGGTGACGGGTTGGAGCCCTCAACCACGATAGGCCCTCTTATCAATCATGCTGCCATCGAAAAAATTGATCGACAGGTTCAGGATGCCGTAAGCCAAGGTGCAAACCTGCATAGTGGCGGTCGCCGTCTTACAGAAGATGGCCTCGACAACGGCTGTTTTTATGCACCCACGCTGCTCAGCGGTGTGACGTCTGAAATGTTGATTTATCGAGAGGAGACTTTTGGGCCGGTTGCTGCTGTGATTCCATTTGATGAGGAAGATGACGTAATCGCAATGGCTAACGATACTGACTATGGTTTGGCCGCTTACGTTTACACGCAGAATTTGTCTCGGGCATTACGTACCTTTGAAGATCTGAATTTTGGCATCATTGGCATCAACGATATCAATCCAACCAGTGCCGCAGCACCATTTGGTGGTATGAAAGAAAGCGGCTTGGGGCGGGAGGGCGCTCGAGAAGGTTTGGATGAATACCTTGAAACCAAGCTAGGGGGACTCAGCATTTGATCTGTCGTGCTACTCCCTAAGGTCGCTACTTCCCCTTGATTTGAGTTTTATTTGAGGCTCTCAGCGTAGAGTTTCCAATTGGAGTCTTATTACCGTAACCGTCAGCGCAGCGCTGCTACACGGGCTAGCTATGATGGCACTCTGTGATGGTAATCCGTGGCGGCATTAGTCAGTGAATTTCCCGCCCAGCCGCTAGCTGTAAGGGCGCTTTCAGTCTTTCAGATGGCCGTTGTTATAAGGTCAGTTGAATTTGCAGACTTCGTCAGTAAACAGGTCAGGATCTGGATTAATACCCAGTCCGGATCCTTTGGGAAGATCGATATGCCCGTCGTGAATAGCGATACCCGCTCCAGTATCGTAATGCCCCTCAATATAGGGTTGCGCCAGCCAAGTGCCTTCGAATAGTCGGGGTATAACCGTAGCGCCTAGCTGTACACACGCGGCTGCGATGATGTCGCCACCCCAGGCGTCATCGACGGTGTGAGGTAGGTGTCGTGCTTCACAAATATCGCGAAAGCGCCCCATTTGGGTCAGGCCACCCATGCGCGTTACCTTCATGCCAAAGCCGTCGACGAGGCCTTGGCCGGCGACCCGAATCACCGTGGCCAGATCGGTGGCGCTTTCATCAATGTAGACCGGGTGATGCAGCCGGGGACGGATGGCGATGACGTCTTCAAGGGAGTCGCAGGGCTGCTCGAGGACAAAAGGAATATGACGACAGCTGTGGCTGAGCAGCAGGGCATCTCGAGTAGTCAGTCCACGGTTACCATCGATGGCGAGTTGCATGCGGCCACCAATACGCTCCCAAACTTTGGTAACGACTTCGATATCGATCTCTACCGGGCGCCCACTGATTTTGACCTGCATCCTAGGGTAGCCCTCGCGGACTTTCTCTTGCGCAATTTTTGCAATTTCATCGGGACTGCCAACGGCGCTGGCATAGTAGGAAGGAATGCGATCTCTGACGGCACCACCCAGTAAATGCGCGATGGACCTGCCCGTTTTTTTACCCAACATGTCATAGACCGCTATGTCGATCGCGGCTTTCGCATAGTTGTGACCATTGAGTAGGCTGTCCATTTGGCGCTGCAACAGCAAGGGTTGATCGATTGCTGCTCCGATGAGCCCAGGTGCCAGAGTTTTCAGCGCAGCCTGTGCCCCAGCCGCATGGCTAGGTGCATAGGTTGGTCCTACAGGGCAGGTTTCACCCCAGCCGACCACACCACAGTCGCTTTCCAGTCGAACAATGGTGCTCTCCAGGCGCTCCACGTAAGCATTGGCCATACGATATCCCCCGCCTTTAACAGGGAGCATGTGGCGAAATACGGTGCATGTGCGAAGCTTCATTGCGGCACCTCAGGCGCTGGTATAGCCACCATCAATGGGAAGAATCGTGCCCGTGATATGGCGTTGTTGAGAGAGAAACAATACCGCTCTGGCTACCTCCATAGGGTGTGCAATACGCCCCTGGGGAATGCTGGCTTCATTTCTCGCGACCACAGAATCGGATAGCGCGGCTGTGCTGTGCTCTTTAAAGAGCATGGGCGAGTCGATGGCACCCGGTGCCACCGCATTGACATTGACCCCTCTGTCCGCCAGCTCTAACGCCATAGCGCGCGTTAACTGATTAACCGCACCCTTACTGGCACAGTAAGCCGCAAGACCTGCACTGCCCACAGCGCCACAGGTTGAGGAGATGTTGATGATGGCACCATCTGCGTGGGTTTGCTGGGCATAGGCGCGGCTAAAATAAAATAGGCCATTGAGATTGGTGTTCATGAGGTGCTGCCAGTCGCTGTTGCTGGTCTTTTCTGCGGTCGCGCGAACAATAACCCCGGCGTTATTGATGAGAACCGTTACCCGGTCGATTCCACTTGATTTGAATTGTGCAAAGGCTTGTTCGGCGAGTGCGGGGTCGCCAATATCACCCGCGACGATCTGTACCTCAACGGGGCGCTGATGCTGAAGTGATGCGCGAAGCTGTTCTAACTTGGCGCGATCCCGGCCTGCCAATATGAGGTGCATGCCAGCGTCGGCGAAGACTTCAGCA
>QXYP01000360.1 GCA_009886815.1 Halieaceae bacterium | reverse complement strand
CATCGCGGCCAAAGTAATCACTGCGACGACCGCCGCTGTTATAAAAATGCTGGCAGACAAGGGTAACCGCAGGGTATCGACTGCGGAATTGACGACCAAAAAATTTCGACCCAAATTCATGCGCTGAGCGAAGTCAGGGCCGACGGCCAAGGCGAGGTAGTCCCCCGGCTGTAGGGTAATACCCCCTAATTTTCCAGAAAGCTGCGCACCATCCCGACGCAAGCCCACCACCGCGGCATCGAAACGCGCTCTGAAACTTGACTCTTTTATGGTTTGGCCAGCGACAGCCGCATTAGGCAACAAGATAACTTCGGTCATATTGTCACTCAGCAAGCCTTCCTCAATAGCAAATAGTTGTAGACCATGGAACGTGGAGAGCAAGCCTACGCGACTGACATCCCCCGAAAAAATAAGCCGATCCCCCGCCTCAATACGCTGTGTAGGCGCGACAGGCGAAAGCATTTCAGCGCCTCGGGCAATCTCTACCAAAAACAGATCGTCCAAGTCGCGTAGCCCATTCTCTAAAATACTTCGCCCAATAAGCTTAGATTCGGGCAGTACTTCTGCCTCTATCAAATGCTCGTTTATCTCAAGCGCAGCCTGATCGTACTTCGGCAGTCGGTGACGAAATAGCACCATGAAAATAATGCCGCCAATCGCTGCGGGCAAAGCCACCGGTAAAAATGCAAAAAAATCGATACCCTGCCCCGAGGCCTCTTGCAAAAAACTACTCACGATCAGGTTGGTAGAGGTGCCAATGAGCGTCAGCGTACCCCCTAAAATAGCCGCGTATGAAAGAGGCAATAAGAGTTGGCTAGGGGCATGAATCCGTGATCGTCTTAGCACTCCAGCAAGGGTGGCCACCACCGCCGTGTTGTTGACAAAAGCTGAAAAGATCGCGGTCACAAGGGATAATCGCAGCAAAGACCCTGCCAGAGACGGTACGAGCATGCGCCGGGAGAGTATTAACAGCCAAGGCAAACGTTCAAAACCGACAGAAATTAGCATTAGCAGCACAAGGGTAACCAACCCTTCATTGGTCGCTTTAGCTAGGACCGTATTAATGTCGACCAGCCCCATCAGCAAACAGGCCAGCAAGGCACTGCCAAAAACCCAGGGCGCCGACCAACGTGTCACCAAAAGAGTAGTGACTAGCCAGACGACAACCATCATGATTAGGCTAATATCCAACAAAATTTTTAGATGTCCGCGGGTTTTAGAGATGTCAGAATACGCATTTACCGCACAAATCGACAGTGGCGCATAGCGGCACTAATACTAAAGCATTAGCTGTAGACGTCACGCCTAAAGGGGTGTGGGTCAGGCTTTGTTAGAATCCCTACATCAAGACTCATTAGACACTATGACACGGAGAGTAACCTCATGATTGGATACGTCACCTTAGGCGTCAAAAATCTCGACGCCGCCAAGGCTTTTTACGCAGAACTACTGGGCGAAATGGGCGCCTCCACCCTGCTTGAAATGGACAGAATCGCATTTTTTGGCAAAGACATGACCAACCCCATGCTCGCCGTGTGCGTACCGTATAACGAAAATGACCCACATCCGGGCAACGGCAACATGGTGGCGTTTAATCCGGGCAGCAAAGAAGCCTGCGACGCCCTTTATCAGAAAGCTCTAGCACTGGGTGCGACCTGCGACGGAGAGCCCGGGCAACGCATACCTGACATGTTTTATGGCGCCTACGTTCACGATCCCGATGGCAACAAGCTCTGCTTTTTTCAATTTGGCTAATACCACTAACCGTTACTGTCTGGAGCACGGAGGCGCCGTGTTCTAGACAGGACAAGTTTTCTTATCTAAAAGACAGGAAATATCAATGCGCTCCCTGTTAACCCTGTTCACTGTGTTGCTCACTACCCATGCTGGGTGGGTACTCGCCCACAGTCAAAATGATGTTGTCACCATGTATAACGGCGACCATATTACCGGCGAGATCAGGGGCTTAGATAATGGTGATCTCAAAATAAAACCGGGCTACTCGGCCGTGATTGCACTGGAGCTGCAGAACATCGCCTCCATAGATTCCAATTATAATTACGAGATTCTGACGGAAAACAATGAAAGGCTTTACGGCAATATTTCGAGCACCGACAAAAAAGGCGAATTGCAGTTTACGAGTATCGCCAGCGACAAGGTGATACCCCTGCTGCAGATCACTGAAATAAGGCCTATCGAGGAAAGTTTTTCTGATCGTCTCAACTACACCCTGGGCGCAAATTTCAACATTGAACCCGACCTACAAACCTACAAGATTGAAGGGACCGTTAGTTATGCTTCAAAGCGCGGCCAGACATCCGCGCGAGCGAATATCTTACGCTCCAACTATCGAGCAATAAATGAAGACGGTGACTATGAAGACAACGGGGCGCAAACGTCAGGGTTGTTTAAGTTAGAAAACGAACGCTGGTCAAATTATAGGGATGATTACTACCGCAGTTTCTCCAGCCAATACGATTACAACGATCAACTCAATAACTTTGGCCGGATCTCGCTCGGTTCGGGTTTAGGACGGTATTTTATCGATAGTGCCGGGATGCGATTCAGCACCTTAATCGGGCTTCAGGGTATTTCAGAACGCAGTAAAGTCGAGGCGAACCCCGATATAAATAGCCAAACCTTTCAGGCCTTCAACTGTGTCGACGGTGTGTTCGACGAGAACTGCTTCGGCGATACAGATCTTGTCAAAAAGACCGATTACTCGGCTGAGGCGTTTCTGACGGGCTCATTCCTGATGTACAGCCTGACCAACGTGGATCTAGACGTAAATATTACGGGCAGCGTTTACCCCTCTCTGACCGAGGATGACCGCTTGCGAGCCCGACTTGAAGCGGCAGTAAAGTGGGAAGTCATTGGTGATCTCAACGTCAAACTGAGTTTGACCTCCGATTACGATTCCGGAAAGGAAAGTGCCAACGAGCTGGACTCATTAGCCGTAAAAACTTTGGACTACAGTATATTACTGGGTCTGGAATGGGCGCCCTAAGTAGACGCCGCGGTGCCATCACCTGTCTCATGATGAAAATGGTGCAAGTCGCGCTGTGGAAAAGGAATGGTAATACCGGCCCTATCAAACGCGAGCTTAACTTCACGGTGTAACGTCCAGTACGTAGGCCAGTAGTCTGCCGTTTTCACCCACGGCCGCACAACAAAATCAATGGAGCTTTCCCCGTGCCGGTGTACTCTAATCACAGTCTCTGGCTCTGGGAGTATTGCCGGAATTTGCGCCAACACCTCAGCTAACACCTGTTCGGCCTGCTCAATACTGTCGCTGTAGCTGATACAAAACTCGGTATCGACGCGACGCATTTCTTGGCTGGTGTAATTGCGAATCACATCGCCCCATATTTTACTATTGGGGACAATCAGACTTTTGTTGTCGGTGGTGGTAATGGTTGTCGATACTAGGTTCATGCGCCGAACGGTGCCCTCGACTCCTGCTACAGCAATAAAGTCTCCCACATCAAAGGGCCGATAAGCCAAAATCATGCCCCCTGCCGCAAAGTTACTGAGCGTCTCCTGCAGGGCAAAACCCAAGATAAATCCCGCGACGCCCAAGCCCGCCAGCATGGGCGCCAAAGAAATACCCACCTGTGACAGGGCAATAAGAAAACCGGCTGCCATGACACCGCCGCCAATCATTGAGACAGACACATCTCTCAAAAGCTGCGACATGCCACCGGGTCGCTTATCGAGAGTGCGCTGTGCAAATCGCCGTGAAACTCGACTGATGAATCGGGCAAGAAACACGATGCCAAGGAACACCAAAATGCGTAGTAGGGCATCGGGGCCCTGAGAGGTAAACCACCGAGTGATCCTATTATAAATATCGTCGACAACAACATTGAACACGTCGATATCCACCATTTGCAGAGAAATCGCCGTTTGCTCCTCAATGATAGCCCGCTTGAGTCGCGTGGTATCGAGATCCACACGCTGCATTTGAGATGCAATACGCCCCAATCGGTCCACGTCCAAAGTAAGGAGCTGTTCGACCCGCAACAACGCCTCTTTTAAGGTCGCGTCAGAAGAAGCCAATTTTAGTCGGGTTTGCAGGGCTTTTCGTTGCGCTTTCAAGAGCTGCAAGGATCCA